>JAPLAT010000150.1:550-12798 GCA_026393175.1 Pseudonocardiales bacterium | reverse complement strand
CTGCGCCGCGCCGAGGCCCGGCTGTCCCGGGGCGAGCCCGGGGCGGCCGAGGACCTGGCCGCGGCCCGGGCGGTCGCGGAGCGCCTGCGGGCCGCGCCGCTGCTGGCCGAGGTCACCGCGCTGGCCGCGCGGGGCGGCGTGCGACTCGCCGGCACCGGCCCAGCGCCAGTGCCCGACCTGCTCACCCCGCGGGAGCGCTCCGTGCTCGCCGAGGTGGCCCGCGGCCACACCAACCGCCAGGTCGGGGCCGCGCTGTTCATCAGCGAGAAGACCGTGAGCGTGCACCTGTCGCGGGTCATGGCGAAGCTCGGCGCGAGCAGCCGCACCGAGGCCGTCGCCCTCGCCCACGAGCGCGGGCTGCTCGGCACCCCGGTCGGGCCGTGACCGGGCACGTCGTCGCGCTGGGCGGGGGCGGGTTCTCCACCGGGCCCGACCGGCGCCTGGACGACCACGTCCTGTCCCTCGCCGGCGTGCCGCGGCCGCGGGTGCTGTTCGTCCCCACCGCGAGCGACGGCCGGGTGCACGAGGACCCGCTGCCGGTACGGCCCCTGGCCCCGGGGGACCGGCGGACGGCCCGTTCGGACCCTTGAGTGCTACCTCGCGGTAACTAGGGTGAGGGTCATCACCGTCGAGGTTGAGGGGGAGCGGCGATGGCGCCGACCGGCACCACATGGGCGAGACCGGACCTGTCCGACGTGGAGCGGTTCTGGACCGCCCCGATCGCGGAGCGGGCGGCCGCGTTCGCGGCGTTGCGGGAGCGCGAGCCGGTGCCGTTCTTCGCCGAGCCGCAGTTCGCCTACCTGCCCCAGGGACCCGGGTACTGGGCGCTGACCCGGCTGGACGACCTGGTCGAGGCCAGCCGCACCGCGAAGGTGTTCACCTCCGGGCCGGGCGCGACGAGCATCGCCGACATGCCGCCGGAGTTCCTCGAGTTCTACGGCTCGATGATCAACACCGACGACCCGCGGCACGCGCGGCTGCGCCGGATCGTCTCGCGCGGCTTCACCCCGCGCCGCCTGGCCGCGCTCACCGACGAGGTGCAGGCCACCGCCACCCGCATCGTCGACGACCTCCTGGCGGCCGGCGGCGGCGACGCGGTCTCCTCGATCGCGGCCCGGCTGCCGCTGAAGATCGTCTGCGACATGATGGGCGTGCCGGAGAGCCAGTACGACTTCGTGTTCCGCACGTCCAACGTCATCCTCGGGGCGAGCGACCCGGAGTACGTCCCGGACGCCGAGAACATCCTCGTGGCGCTGCTGCAGGCGGGCAACGAGCTCGCCGAGCTGATGCGCGACCTGGGCAGGCACCGCATCGAGAACCCCACCGACGACGTCACCTCCGCGCTGGTCAACGCCGAGATCGACGGCGAGCGGCTCACCCCCGACGAGCTGGCGAGCTTCTTCATCCTGCTGGTCGTCGCGGGCAACGAGACCACCCGCAACGCGATCAGCTGGGGCCTCAAGCTGCTCACCGACCATCCCGAGCAGCGCCGGATCTGGCTCGACGACCTCGACGGCGTCACGCCCACGGCGGTGGAGGAGATCGTCCGCTGGGCGTCGCCGGTGATCTACATGCGGCGCACCCTCGCCGTCGACGCGGTGCTCGGCGGGCAGCCGATGAGCGCGGGCGACAAGGTGCTGCTGTTCTACTGGGCCGCCAACCGCGACCCGGCGCACTTCACCGACCCGGACGCGTTCGACGTCCGCCGCTCCCCCAACCCGCACGTCGGGTTCGGCGGCGCGGGCCCGCACTTCTGCCTGGGCGCGCACCTGGCCCGCCGGGAGATGGCGGTGATGTTCCGCGAGCTGCTCACCCGCGTGCCCGGGATCCGGGCGACGGCCGAGCCGCGGCGGCTGCAGTCCATGTTCATCAACGGGATCAAGTCCCTGCCCGTTTCCCTTGGGCCGGTGGAGCTCGCATGACCTACCCCGAGGTGCCCGTGGGGCCGGTGGAGCTCGCATGACCTACCCCGAGGTGCCCGTGGGCGCCCTCCTGGCCGGCTCGGCGCGCCGCTTCGGCGACCGCACCGCGATCCACTACGCCGGGCGCGAGCTGAGCTTCGCCGCACTCCACGAGCGGGCCTGCGCGTTCGCGAACGCGCTGCGCGGGGCCGGGGTGGCCCCCGGCGACGTGGTGGCGATCCACCTGCCCAACTGCCCGCAGTACGCGATCGCCTACTACGGCGTCCTCATGGCCGGCGCGACGTTCTCCCCGACCAACCCGCTGCTCCCCCCGCCCGACCTGGCCGCGCAGCTCGCCGACTGCGGCGCCGTCGCCGTCGTGACGTGGGGGCCGGCCGCACCGGCGATCGCGGCCGTCCGGGAGCGCACCGCGATCCGGCTGGTGCTCGTGACCGACCGCGCCCAGGCCCTCGACCCGACGGCGGCCGTGGCGCTCGACGCCGTGCCGGGGGCGCAGGACTTCGAGGCGTTCCACGCCGACGCCCCGACCACGGCCCCGGACGTCGCGATCGACGTGCACACCCGGCTGGCGCACCTCGCCTACACCGGCGGCACGACGGGCCGCAGCAAGGGCGTCCAGCTGCCGCACCGCAACGTCGTCGTCAACGTGCTCCAGTTCGCGCGCGTCGGGGCGGGCGCGGTCCCGGCGCTCGACGGGCAGGGCGGGCTCGTGCTCGACCAGGTGGAGCCGCCCGAGGAGTTCCCGACCCGGCTGGGCACCGGCGTCGCCGTCAACCTCACGCCGTGGTTCCACGCGATGGGCACGATCGGCGCGCTCAACCTGCCGGTGCTCACCGGCTCCACGACGGTGCTGCACGAGCGCTTCGACCCGGCGGCCTACCTCGCCGACGCCGAGCGCTTCCGCGTGACGAGCATGGGCGGCGCGCCCCCGCTCTACGGCGCGCTGATCCGCCACCCCGAGTTCGCCACGCGCGACCTGAGCAGCGTCCGCAGCCTCAGCTCCGGCGCGGCGCCACTGCCCGTGGAGATGATCGAGGCGCTGCAGCGCAGGCTGGGCGACGACGTCGTCATCGCGGAGGGCTACGGCCTGACCGAGGTGACGATGGGCGCCACGATCGGTCCGGGCGCCCGGTCGGCGGTGCGCAAGGTCGGCACGGTCGGCCTGCCGGTGCCCGACACGGAGGTGCGGGTCGTCGACCCGGCCTCCGACGACCTGTCGCCGCTGCCGCCCGGCGAGCCCGGGGAGGTCGTCATCCGCGGGCCGCAGGTGATGGTCGGCTACAAGGACCGGCCCGAGGAGACGGCCGCGGCGCTGGTGGACGGCTGGCTGCGCACCGGCGACATCGGCACGATCGACGCCGACGGCTACCTGGCGATCGTCGACCGCCAGAAGGACATGCTCATCTACAAGGGGTACAACGTGTACCCGCGCGAGCTGGAGGAGCTGCTGCACGCGCGTCCGGGCGTCGTGGGCGCGGCGGTCGTCGGCCGGCCCGACCCGGTCGCCGGCGAGCTGCCGGTGGCGTTCGTCGTGGCGCCGGGGATGGCCGCCGAGGACGCGGATGCGCTCATGGAGGCGGTGAACGCGCAGGTCACGCCGTACAAGCGGCTCCGGGAGCTGCGGCTGGTCGAGACGATCCCGGTGTCGGCCGCGGGCAAGGTCCTCTAGCGGGAGCTGCGCGAGACGTTGCAGAAGGACACGAACGGGTGACGCTCCGCTAACACTCGCCGGGCGGTGGGCGATGTCCCGGGTGTACGGCACGGAAGCGCACCGGGCCGGACGCCACCCCGTCCCCGCTCACGAGAACCGGTGCCTCATGTCCGTCACCGCGCTGCCCCCTGCCCGCTCCCGGTCCCGCCACCGCCGCGCCTACCTGGCCGCCGACCTGCGCCGTGACCTCCGCCTGATCGCGGAGACCGCGGCGCGGGTCGGCAGCGGTGTCACCCTCGCCGCGCTGCTCGTCGTGGCCGCGGCCGTCGGCGGGCTCGTGGACGGCAGCCCGGCCGCGACCGACGCCCCGACCGTGCGGGCGACGTTCGGGAACCGCTGACGCGGCTCAGGCGGCCGCTTCGGCCTGCCCGCCGAGGGGGGTCTTGAGCACGTGGTCGACGAGCCGCATGACGAGCTGGCCACCACCGAGGCGGTACCCGAACTCCTCCCAGGTCAGCAGCTCGCGCGAGAGCACCTCGCCGACCGGGCCCGGGTACAGGCGGGTCACCCGGAAGGCGGCGGCACGCAACCGCATCTTCTCGTGGTGATCCATGGGTACCGGACTCTTCGACTCAGGGGTCATTCCGACTCACCTCCGCGTTGCAACACTGCGGGGCCTCGACGTTGAGTCACCACTCCTGGGGTACCCCATCCTGGACCTCACCAAGCGGGGGCGGATCCATCGTACCCGAAGAGTGACAAGCATCTCACCCTCCGCGCACGCGCCGTACGGGTGGTGTCACCGACGGCTAACGTCGCCGATCATGACGACCCGTGACGTCCTGTGGTCCGACATCACCGGCACCTACGACGCGATCCTGTCCCACCCGTTCCTCACGGGGCTGACCGACGGCACGCTGCCGCGCGAGGCGTTCCGGCACTACGTCGCCCAGGACGCCCACTACCTGCGCGGGTACGCGAAGGCGCTCGCCGCGTGCGCGGCGAAGGCCCCCGACGAGGACACCACCGTGCTGTTCGCCCGGCACAGCGCGAGCGCGATCGCCGCCGAGCGCGACCTGCACGCCGCGCTGATGGCCGAGCTCGGCGGCGTCCCCGAGGACGAGCCGGTCGCACCGACCACCACGGCCTACGTCAGCTACCTCATGGCGACGGCGCTGGGCGGCTCGTTCGCCGAGGCGCTGGGCGCGGTGCTGCCCTGCTACTGGATCTACGCGCGGGTGGGCGCGCACCTCGTCGGGGCCGGGTCGCCCGACCCGCTGTACGCGAAGTGGATCGCCATGTACGGCGGCGAGGACTTCCAGGACGTCGTCGACGCCGTGCTGGAGGTGACCGACCGGGTCGGCGCCGGGCTGTCCGCGGGCGAGCTGGCGCGGATGCGGCACCACTTCACCACGACGTCCCGCTACGAGTGGATGTTCTGGGACGCCGGCTGGCGGCGCGAGCGCTGGCCCGTCTGAGGTGTCGGCCCCCCTCAGCGCTGGTCGAGGCGGTCCGGGATGAGCACGTGCAGCAGGAACGCCACCACGGACACGACGATCGCGCCGAGGAACGCCGCCCCGAACCCGCCGACCTCGAACGGCAGGCCGAGCCCGTCGGCGATGAACCCGACGAGCAGGAACAGCAGGGCGTTCACCACGAGCCCGAACAGGCCGAGGGTGAGCACGTAGAACGCGCACCCGATCGTCTTGATCAGCGGCTTGAGCACGGCGTTGACCAGCCCGAAGATCAGGGCCACCCCGACGAGGGTGCCGACCCGGGCACCGGTGTCGCCCGCGGTCAGGTCGATGCCGTCGACGATCGTGGACGCCCACAGCGCCACGGCGACGACGGCCACGCGGATGGCGAAGGCGAGCGCGTTCGACATCTCAGTCCACCAGGGCCTGTGCGACCAGCGTGCGCAGCTGGGGCCGGATCGGGTAGGTGCTCGAGGGCATGAGCTGGGTGAAGAACATCGCGGTGATCTCCTCGACGGGGTCGACGTAGAAGGCCGTGCTGGCCAGCCCGCCCCAGGCGAACTCGCCCGCGCTGGACAGCGACTTGCCGGCGGCCGGGTCCACCACGACGGAGAACCCGAGCCCGAAGCCGACGCCCCGGAAGTCGGACTCGGCGAAGATCGGCCGGCCGATCTGCTGGAGGTCCGCCCCGCCGGGCAGGTGGTTGCGCGTGGCATAGGCGACGGTGCGCGGGCCGAGCAGCCGCTCCCCGTCCAGCTCGCCGCCGCGGGCGAGCATGCGGGTGAAGCGGTGGTAGTCCGCGGCCGTCGACACGAGGCCGCCGCCGCCGGACAGGAACGTCGGCTCGCGCAGCGCGGCGGCGCCCATGCGGTCGTGGCGGGCGATGCCGCCGCCCGGCTTCGGCACGTACAGCGCGGCGAGCCGGTCGGCCTCGGTGGTGTGGAACGCGGTGTCGCCCATGCCCAGCGGGCCGAAGACGTGCTCGGCGAGGAACGCGTCGAGCCGCTGCCCGGAGGCCACCTCGACGACGCGGCCGAGCACGTCCGTGGCGACGGAGTAGTTCCACTCCTCGCCGGGCTGGTGCACCAGCGGGATGCGGGCCCACGCCTCGCACGCCCCGGCGAGGTCCATCCCGGACGGCACGCCGAACTCGAAGCCGCGGCTGCGGTAGATCTCGTCGACGGGGTGCGCGTGGTGGAAGCCGTAGGTCAGGCCGGCGGTGTGGGTGAGCAGGTGCCACACCCGCATCGGCTCCGTGGCCGGCACGGTGCCCGGGTTGGCGGCCGCGCCGCCGCGGTAGACGCGCAGTTCGGCGAACTCCGGAAGGTAGCGCGCCACCGGGTCGGTCAGGGCGAGCAGGCCGCGCTCGTAGAGCATCAGCGCCGCCACCGACGTGATCGGCTTGGTCATCGAGTAGATGCGCCACAGCGTGTCGTCGGCGACGGGGCGGCCCGCCTCGACGTCGGCGAGGCCGTGGTGGGTCAGGTGCACCACCCGGTCGCGGCGGGCGACGGCGACGGTGAACCCGGCCAGCCGCCCCTCGTCGACGTACCGGGCGAAGTGGGTGTCGATGCGGGACATGCGGCCGGCGTCCAGGCCGACCTCCTCCGGTGCGGCGTCGACCTTCATGCACCCGACCCTACTGGCGGACGCCCGCCCCGCGGCGCACGTGGCCGCTCCGCCGGGCCGCCCGACCCGGTCAGCCGACCGGATCGGCGGGCGACGGGGCCGGGTCCGCGTCGCCGGTCCCGCCCGGCGGCGGGAGGGGGACCCCCACGGGGTCGACGACCAGCACCCAGTCGCGGCCCGCGTCGGCCGGGCCGGTGACCGGGGGGAAGAACGGCACGTCGGCCGCCCGCGGCACGGTGCCCAGGTCGTAGGCCGTGCCCGTGCGCGGGTCGAACCACCAGCCGCGCAGCGCCTGCCCCGCCACGGCGGTCGTGTCGAGCGTGAACGGCGCGCCTGCCGGGGAGTGCACGAGCAGCGAGCCCGCACCGCGCAGGGCCCGGGTGCCCTCCGGCGCCGCGACGAGCACGTCGGGGGCGGGCACGGCGGCGGGCCGGGATGTGCGCAGCGCCCGCAGCGACGCCACCTGGGCGGCGAACTCGGCGGGCAGGTGGGCCAGGCCGTCGCCGCCGGCGAAGACGTCGGCGTAGACGGCGCGGCGCAGGTCGTCGTGCGGGTCGGCCGGCTCGGGGACCGGGGCGGCCCCGGTCAGCAGGAACGCCGCGAGCAGCGCGCCCGCCGCCAGTGCGGGACGGGATCTCATCGGGCGGCTCCTGCGACCAGCCGGGACAGGGACCTGTGCAGCCGCTCGCGGTCGTCGGGCGCGAGCGGGGCGAGCAGGACGTCCTCGGACTCCCGCAGCCGCCGCTCCCCCGCCGCGCGCAGCCGCTCGCCCGCCGGGGTCAGCCGCAGCAGCAGCGTCCGGCTGTTGCCCGGCATCGGCGTGCGGTGGACGAGGCCGCGGTCGGCGAGGGTGCGCATGAGCGAGGCCGTCGTGGTGCGGTCGAGCCCGAGCGCCGCACCGATCTCGTGCTGGCGGGCGCGCGGCCCGTCCTGCAGCAGGGCCAGCGCGCCGTACTCGCGGGCGGTCAGCCCCAGGTCGGCCAGCGCGGCGTCGCCCATGGCCTCCGCGCGGGCCAGCGCGCGACGCAGCGCGTAGGACACGCGCGAGGTCACCGAGAGCGGCAGATCCACGCCGCCGATGGTCACCCCGGACCGGGGCGCGACCCGGGGCGGCGCGCGGACGGAGCACCCGATCGGGCAGGCTGATCCCCGTGTCGAGGAGCCTGCCGGCCGACCTGCCCGGCGACCCCGAGGTCCTCCGCGCGCTCGTGCGCCGCCGCGACACCGGCACCCGCGACGACGGCCACCGCATCGCGCTCGTCGTCGCCGGGGGCGGGATGCGCGGGGCGTACGCGGGCGGGATGGCGCACGCCCTGGACGACGCCGGGCTCGGCGGCTGCTTCGACGTCGTCTACGGCAGCTCGGCCGGGGCGTACATCGGCGCCGCGCTGCTCGTCGGCGACGGCCGGGGCGCGGCGCACATCTTCTTCGAGGACATGGCCTGCCGGGCCTTCGCCGACCCCCGCCGGGCCGGGCGGGCGCCGATCGTGTCGCTGGACCACCTGCTCGACCACATCATGGCCGTGCCGAAGCCGATGCCGTGGGAGCGGCTGGCGGACCGGCCGCTGCGGGTGGTCGCCACGGCGGCGGACGACCTGACCGGGCACGTGCTGCACCCCCGCACCCCGGCCGAGTGGAAGCTCGCCCTGCGCGCCACGGCCGCCATTCCCGTGGTGGCCGGGCCGGCCGTGGAGCTGCACGGGCGGCGCTGGATCGACGGGTCGGTCGCCGAGCCGCTGCCCGTGCCGCGCGCGATCCGCGACGGGGCCACGCACGTGCTGGCCCTGCTCAACCGGACCGTCCCGGAGCTGCGCCGCGCCGACCCCGGCACCGGCCCGGCCCGCTGGGCCCGCGCGCTGGACCGGCTCGCCCCGGGCCTGGGCTCCATCGCCCAGGAGAGCGCCCGGCACGGCCCGGTGCTGGCGGTCCTGGACGACGCCGGGCACCCCGGCCGCGCGGGCGTCCACCTCCTGGCGGTCACCCCCGCGACCGACGAGGGGGTCCGCGGGCTGACGATCGACCCGGTCCGCGTGCGCCGGGCCGCCGACGTCGGCTACGCCGCCCTGACCGCGGCGCTCGCGGCGGCGCTCGCGGCGGCGTGAGCGGACGGCTTGACCGGCCTCCCCCGCCGCAGGAGGGTGGCGGCGTGGACGCGGACGTGATCGTCGTCGGGGCGGGGCTGGCCGGGCTGGTGGCCACCGCGGAGCTGGCCGACGCGGGCAGGAGGGTGCTGCTGCTCGACCAGGAGCCCGAGACCAACCTGGGCGGGCAGGCGTTCTGGTCGTTCGGCGGGCTGTTCCTCGTCGACTCCCCCGAGCAGCGGCGCATGGGCATCCGCGACTCGTTCGACCTCGCGATGCAGGACTGGCTGGGCGCGGCCGGCTTCGACCGCGGCGTGGACGACCCCACCGGCGAGGACTACTGGGGCCGCCAGTGGGCCACCGCCTACCTCGACTTCGCCCACCGCGAGAAGCGGGCCTGGCTGCACGGCATGGGCGTGCGCTGGTTCCCGGTGGTCGGCTGGGCCGAGCGCGGCGGCGGCCTCGCCGACGGCCACGGCAACACCGTCCCGCGCTTCCACGTCACGTGGGGCACCGGGCCGGGCGTCGTCGCCCCGTTCGAGCGGCGGGTGCGCGAGGCGGTCGCGCAGGGCCGCGTCGAGCTCCGGTTCCGCCACCGCGTCGACGGCCTGACCGTCACCGACGGCACGGTCACCGGCGTGCACGGCGCCGTGCTGGAGCCGAGCACCGCCGCGCGCGGCACGGCGAGCTCGCGCGTCGAGGTCGGGGAGTTCGCGCTGTCCGCGCAGGCCGTCGTCGTCACCAGCGGCGGGATCGGGGCGAACCACGACCTCGTCCGGGCGAACTGGCCGGAGCGGCTCGGCACCCCGCCGAAGGAGATGATCTCCGGGGTGCCCGCGCACGTCGACGGCCGGATGCTGGGCATCGCCGAGGCCGCGGGCGGGCGGATCGTCAACCGCGACCGCATGTGGCACTACACCGAGGGCATCCGCAACCACTCCCCGATCTGGGAGCGGCACGGCATCCGGATCCTGCCCGGCCCGTCGTCGATGTGGTTCGACGCGCGCGGGCGGCGGTTCGGCGCCCCCGCCTTCCCCGGCTTCGACACGCTGTCCACCCTGCGCTCGATCACCGCGTCCGGCCACGACCACTCGTGGTTCGTCACCACCTCGACGATCGTGGCGAAGGAGTTCGCGCTGTCCGGGTCGGAGCAGAACCCGGACCTGACGGGCAAGGACATCGGCAAGGTGCTCAGCCGGGTCCGGCCGGGGGCGGCACCGCCGGTGCAGGCGTTCCTCGACCGGGGCGAGGACTTCGTCGTCGCCGCCACCCTGCCCGACCTCGTCGCCGGCATGAACAAGCTCGTGCCGGACCCGCAGGTCGACCTCGCCGACCTGACCCGTCAGATCGAGGCCCGCGACCGCGAGATCGCCCAGCCGTTCGGCAAGGACCTGCAGGTCGGCGCCATCCACCGGGCGCGGACGTACCGCGGCGACCGGCTCATCCGCACGGCCCCGCCGCACCGGATCCTGGACCCGCGGCACGGCCCGCTGGTCGCGGTGCGGCTCAATGTCCTGACCCGCAAGACCCTCGGCGGGCTGCAGACCGACCTGACCGGCCGGGTCCTGCGCGGCGACGGCACGCCGTTCCCGGGGCTCTACGCCGCGGGCGAGGTCGCCGGGTTCGGCGGCGGCGGGGTGCACGGCTACCGGTCGCTGGAGGGCACGTTCCTCGGCGGCTGCCTGTTCTCCGGCCGTCAGGCGGGCCGGGCGGCCGGGCTCGCCACCCGCTGACCAGGCGGGCGCCGCCCGTCCCCGCTCAGATCGACTCGGGGTCCGCGCCCAGGACCGCGCGACCGCCGTCCACCGGCACCACGGCCCCGCTGACGAACGACGCCCCGTCCCCCAGCAGGTGCGCCACGACCTCGGCGACCTCGGCGGGGCGACCGACCCGGCCGAGCGGGTGCAGCCGCGCCATCTCGGCGTCGACGCCGGGGTGGCGGGCGCGAAGGTCCTCGTACCGCTCGGTGGTGATCGACCCGAGCGCGACGGCGTTCGCGCGGATCCCGGCCGGGCCGTACTCGACGGCGAGCGCCCGGGTCAGCCCCTCCAGGGCGGCCTTGGCCGTCGCGTAGGGCAGGGCGCCGCGGACGGGGCGCTGGGCCTGGTGCGAGGAGACGGTGACGATCGCGCCGCCGTCGCCGCGGGCGAGGAACCGGCGCACCGCCACCGCCGACCCCGCCACGGCGGGCGCGAGGTTCGCCCGGAGCAGGTCCAGGAGGTCGGCCGCGGGCGAGTCGTGCAGGGCGGCGTCGCGGAAGACGGCCGCGTTGTTCACCCAGCCGCCGAGCGGAGCGAGCGCCTCGGCCGCGTCGGCGGCCCGCGCGGCCACGGACTCCTCGCCCGCGTCGCCGACGACGACGGCGATCCCGTCGAGGTCGGCGGACTCGCGGTCCAGCACGACCACCGGGCCGTCGGCGCGCAGCCGCTCCGCGATCGCGCGGCCGATCCCGCGGCCCCCTCCGGTGACGACGAACGAGCGGGTTCTGCGGTCCATCCCGGCATCCTCGCCCGGGGCGGGACCGTGCCAGGATCGGGCCGGTGGGGGCCGACCCGATCGTCGCCCGGCTGCGGGCGGCCGGGTGCGTGTTCGCCGAGGACGAGGCCCGCCTGCTCCGCGAGGCGGCCGCCGACAACGACGGGCTCGACGGGCTCGTCGCGCGCCGGGTCGCCGGGCTGCCGCTGGAGCAGGTGCTCGGCTGGGCGGAGTTCGCCGGGCTGCGGATCACGGTCGCCCCGGGGGTGTTCGTGCCGCGGCGCCGGACGGTGCTGCTGGCCGAACGGGCGGTGGCGGCGGCCGCGCCCGGCGCGCTGGTCGTCGACCTGTGCTGCGGCACCGGGGCGGTCGGGGCCGTCGTCGCGGCGCGGATGCCGGGCGTGCGGGTGCACGCCGTGGACGTCGACGCGGCGGCCGTCGCCTGCGCGCGGGCGAACCTGCCCGGCCACCACGTCCACCGCGGCGACCTCTACGCCGCCCTGCCCGCGGACCTGCGCGGGCGCGTGGACGTGCTGGCCGTCAACGCGCCCTACGTCCCCACCGCCGCCCTCGCGACGATGCCGCCCGAGGCGCGCGACCACGAGCCGGTGGCCGCGCTCGACGGCGGCACCGACGGCGTGGCCGTGCACCGCCGGGTGGCCCACGGCGCCCGGGAGTGGCTCGCCCCCGCGGGCGTCCTGCTGGTCGAGACGAGCCGCGACCGGGCGCCGCTGACCCTCGCGGCGCTGGCGGCGGGCGGGCTCACCGGCGAGGTGCTGCGCGACGACGACGTCGAGGGCACGGTCGTCCGCGCCGTCGTCGACGTCGGGGCCCTCCCGCACCCTCCGGGCCGCCGGGGGTGACCCGGGGCGGCGGGGCCGGTGTCACGGGGCGTCGAGGACCTCCGCGGCGTCCAGCAGGTCGGCCGGCAGCGTGGCCGAGGCGTGCAGCACCTCGATCCCGACGAGCCTGCCGTCGCGCCAGTCGGCGAACACGGTGGCCTCCGAGCCCTCGG
>JAPLAT010000150.1:0-533 GCA_026393175.1 Pseudonocardiales bacterium | reverse complement strand
GAGCCTGCCGTCGCGCCAGTCGGCGAACACGGTGGCCTCCGAGCCCTCGGCCACGGGGCAGTCGAGCGTGGTGCGGCCCGGTGGCAGGTCCGCGCCGGTGAGGTGGACGTAGGCGGCGTCGGCGGTGCGGTCCCAGGTCACGCGCATGCGGACAGGGTCCCCGCCCCGCGCGCCCGGCGGTAGCGTCCACCGGTGGCCGCCGACCCCTTCCGCACCCGTGCCGACCTCCACGCCGACCTGGAGCGGCTGGGCCTTCGCCCCGGCGACGACGTGCTCGCCCACGCCGCGGTCAGCCGGGTCGGCCGCCTGCTGGGCGGGCCCGACACCCTGATCGACGCGCTGCTCGACGCCGTCTCGCCGGGCGGGACGGTCCTGGGCTACACGGACTGGGAGGCCGCCTACGTCGACCTGCTGGACGGCGACGGCCGGGTGCCGGAGCGCTGGCGCCCGCACGTGCCGCCCTTCGACGCGGCGGCGTCGCGCGCGGCCCGCGACAACGGCGTGCTGCCCGAGTTCCTGCGGACCCGCCCGGG
>JAPLAT010000438.1 GCA_026393175.1 Pseudonocardiales bacterium | reverse complement strand
ACGACGCCGCCGCGGCCGCGTGCCGGCGCGTCGCGGCGGACCTCGCGCACCGGCCCGGGATGCCCCACCTCGTCCCGGCCCATTGACCACCGCGGCCCCTCAGAGCAGCTCGGCCAGCATCGCGGCCGCCCGGGCCGCTCCCCCGGGGTCGACGGGCAGGTGGTCGACCTCGCGGCCGATCTCCCGGGCGATCGCGTCGGCGAGGGCGTCCGGGGCGAGCTCGTCCCAGCCCGTGCGGCGCCCGGCCCGGTGCCGGGCGAGCCGGTGCGGCACGTGCAGGTTCTGCTCGAAGTGCCGCCGCAGCGGGACGTAGAGGAACGGGCGGCCGTGGGCGGTCAGCTCCATCGTCGTGGACAGCCCGCCGTGGGTGATCGCGAGGTCGCACGCGGCCAGGTGGCGGTGCAGGTCGGGCACCCAGCCGTGCACCTCCAGGCCCGGCGTCGGCGGGATCGTGTCCGGGTCGATCCGCGGGCCGGTGACGACCACCGTCCGCAGCCCCGGCACCCGCCGGGCCGCCTCCGGCACCGCGGCGACGACCCGCCGCAGGAGCGGCAGCCCGACCCCGGTGCCGCCCGCCGTCACCAGGCAGACCGGCTCGCCGGGACGCCAGCCCAGCTCCTCCCGGATCCCGTCCCGGTCCCGGGGGTCGATCGGGGTGAACCCGGTGACGTACCCGGGGAACGCGTAGTGCCGCGCCGTCCAGTCACGGATCGCGGGCAGCCCCGGCCCGAACGCGTCCGGGACGACGTCGTCGAGGTCGCCCACGAACAGCGCGCGGTCGCGCAGCCGCGGGTAGCGGGCGACGTGTTCGAGCATCTCGGCGTTGTGGTCGGCGGCCAGCGCCGCCTCGCGCTCGCCGCCCTCCGGCATCGGGAGAAACCCGACGAAGTCGGTCAGCCAGGCGTACGCGGCCCGCTTGAGCTCGGGGTTCTCGTGCAGGAAGTGGTCGAGGTCCCACGCCTCGTCGCCGACCCAGAGGTCGTGGTGCTCGGTGTCGGCGAGCTCGGCGAGCACGTGGAAGTTGGCGACGAGGATCTCGTCCATGGTGCGCAGGGCCTGGAAGGCGTGCAGGTCGTGCTCCCCGGACTCCCCCTCGACGTGGGCCGACTCGCTCGCCAGGTGGCGCGACGCCGGGTGCACCCGCTCCCCCGCCGCGGCGAGCGCGTCGGTGACCGGGTGCTGGGCGAGCCACTCGATCTCGACGTCGGGCCGCAGCGCGCGCAGTTCGCGGGCGATCGCGATGTCGCGCCGCGCGTGGCCGAGGCCGATGGGCGAGGACAGGAACAGCGCCCGGCGCGGGCGGTGCCGGGCCGGGGTCCAGCTCGGGGCGGGGCGGCGCGTCCCGAACACCGCGTCGGCGAAGTCCCGGACCAGCAGGTTGACCCGCACCGGCTCGCGCATCGGGGCGGCGTGGCCCGTCCCCGGCATCGTGACCAGGTCCCCGCCCGTCCACTCCGCGACGGCGGCACCGGCCGGGTGCGGGATCATCCCGTCCGCGTCGCCGTGCACGACGAGGACGGGGCACCGGACGGCCGCGCAGAGCGAGCGGAGCCGGTCGGGGGTCTGCGCGCCACCGGCCCCGAGGAAGTCGACCATCACCTCGGGGGTCGTGCCGGCGGCCCAGCCGAGGGCGTCCTCGAGGGGCTTCGACGAGTGCGGGTCGGAGTGCACCGCCGCGAAGAACGCCTCGACGAACCCCGCCCAGTCCCCCACGATCGCCCGCGGGTCGAACAGCGCGACGTCGGCGAGGTCGAGCAGGACGGCCGGGGCGACGGCGACCACGCCGGCGACCCGCTCCGGACGGGCGGCGGCGAGGAGCAGCGCGCGCAGCCCGCCCCCGGAGAGCCCGACCACGACCGCCCGGTCGGTGCCGGTGGCGTCGAGCACCGCGACCAGGTCGGCGAGGTCCTGCTCCGCCCCGTACGCGGCGGGGCCCGGCGGCCGGTCGCTGCGGCCGTTGCCGCGGTGGTCGACCACGACGACCCGGAAGTGCCGGGCCAGGTAGGGCACCTGGGCCTTCCACTGCCGGGCGTGCACCAGCGGCATGGACGTGGGCAGCAGCAGCGTCGGGCCGGGGGGTCCGTAGACCTCGTACCCGATCCGCACTCCGTCGCGGACCACGTGGTCCTCGACGTCGGGATACCTCGCGCGCACGGCGACCTCCAGCAGCGGGGGTCTCAGCCTGCTCGCGGCCGTTGCCGTCGCGTCGCAACGCCGCCGCAACGGCGCCGGGGACGCTTCGGCCCCCATCGGGACGAGGAGGACACATGACCGCGTACGTGCTGGTCCACGGAGGGTTCGTCGACGGCTGGTACTGGGGCGCGACGGCCGCGGCGCTGGAACGGGACGGCCACCGCGTGCTGGTCGCCGACCTGCCCAGCACCGGCCCCGACCCGGCGGCGCTGGGCACGCTCGCCGACGACGTCGCGGCGGTCCGTGGCCTCGTCGCGGCGGCCGGGGAGCCGGTCGTCCTGGTGGGCCACTCCTACGGCGGCCTGGTGATCACCGAGGCGGCGGACGCGCCGGGCGTCGCGCACCGGGTGTACCTGTCGGCGTTCTGGCCCGAGCGGGGGACGTCGCTCATGGACCTGCTCCCGGCCCCGCTGGACTGGGTGGTGGTCAGCGACGACGGTGCCGCGGTGCGGGTCGTCGCGGACGTGGACAGGGCGGCCGAGGTGCTGTGCGCCGACCTCGATCCCGCCCGGCGCGGGGAGTGGCACCGGCACCTCGTGTACTCCGCCGCCGCGGCCATGGGCACCCCGGTCACCGCCCCCGACAGCGACGCCCCGGTCACCTACGTGGTGCTGGAGAAGGACAACGCCGTCCCGCCGGAGGCGCAGGAGGCCATGGCCGCCCGGGCCGACCACGTGCACCGGATGGCCACGTCGCACAGCCCGCAGCTCGTCGACCCGGCCGGGCTCGCCGCGATCCTGTCCCGGATCCCCGTCTGAGCGGCCGCCCCGGCGCCATACTGCCGGGATGACGTTGCTCGACGACCGCCACCGGACGACGCTGAAGTGGCGGGGCGTCGGGCCGGACGTGCTGCCGGCGTGGGTGGCCGAGATGGACGTCGAGCCCGCGCCGGCGGTGCGGGCGGCCCTGCACGAGGCCGTCGACGCGGGCCTGACCGGCTACCCGGTCCCCGAGCACCTCACCGGGCTGCCCGAGGCGACGGCGGGCTGGTGCCGCGAGGCGTACGGCTGGCACGTCGACCCGTCGCGCGTCCGGCTCACGCTCGACGTGCTGCACGGGATCGCGGCCGGGCTGACGGCGCTGGACCCCGGCGGCGGCCCGGTCGTCCTGCCGACCCCCGCCTACCCGCCGTTCTTCGACGTGCTCCGCGCGACCGGCCGCCCGGTCGTGGAGGTGCCACTGGCCCGCGACGGGGGCCGCTTCGCCCTCGACCTGGGTGCGATCGACGCCGCACTGGGCGCCGGCGCCCGCACGGTGCTGCTGTGCAGCCCGCACAACCCCACCGGGACGGTGTTCCCCCGCGAGGACCTGGCGGCGCTGGCCGCGCTCGTCGAGCGGCACGGCGCGCGGGTCGTCGCCGACGAGGTGCACGCCCCCCTGACGCACACCGGGTACCGGCACGTGCCCTACGGCTCGGTGGCGCCGGGCCACTCGGTCACCGTGACGTCGGCGTCGAAGGGGTGGAACCTGCCCGGGCTCAAGTGCGCGCAGGTCCTGCTCACCGCCGACGCCGACGTCGGGCGCTGGGAGACGCTGCCCGCGCACGAGCGGTGCAGCGCCGCGCCGATGGGCGTCGCCGCCAACCGGGCCGCCTACACCGCGGGCACCGCCTGGCTGGACGCCCTGCGCGCGGAGCTGGACGCGAACCGCCGCCTGCTCGACGGGCTGCTCGCCGAGCGCCTGCCCGAGGTCGTGCCGGCCGAGGGCGGTGCCACGTACCTGGCCTGGCTGGACTGCACGGCGACCGGCGTCGACGACCCGGCCGCGTTCTTCCTCGACGCCGGGGTGGCGCTGGGCGACGGGGAGCGGTTCGGCCGGGTGGGCCGCGGGCACGTGCGGCTGAACTACGCGACGAGCCCGGCCGTGCTCGAGCGGATCGTCGAGCGGATGGCCGGGGCGCTCAGTCGGCGTCGAGCAGGCCCTCGGGCGGGGTGAGCACGAGGCGGCCGCCGACGACGTCGACGGTGGGGACGATCTGGTGCACGAAGGGCACGAGCCCGTCGGGCGCGCCGGGGCGGGCCAGGACGAGCAGGTCGCCACCCGGGCCGTGCACGACCTCGCGGACGGTGCCGACGACCGTGCCGTCCTCGAGCTCGGCGCGCAGGCCCTCGAGCTCGTGGTCGTGGAACTCGTCGGGGTCCTCCGTGGGGGCCAGCGACGACGACTCGACGAGCAGCCGGGCCCGCCGGAACCCCTCGGCGGTGGTGCGGTCGGGGACCTCGTCGAAGGTGACGAGGAGGCGGCCGGTGTGCGCGCGGACGGCGGCGACGGTGAGCATCACGTCGGCCTCGCCGGCCCGGCGGGCGAGCAGCCGGGCGCCGGGGGCGAACCGCTCCTCGGGGGAGTCGGTGCGCACCTCGACGCCCAGCTCGCCGCGCAGGCCGTGGGCCCGCACCACGACGCCGACGAGCAGCTCGCCTGCGCGGCCGGTGACGGGTGCGGGCACGGGCGTCTAGCGGTCGGTGTCGACGACGTCGACCCGCACGCCGCGGCCGCCGATGCCGCCCACGACGGTGCGCAGCGCGGTGGCCGTGCGGCCGCCGCGGCCGATCACCTTGCCGAGGTCCTCGGGATGCACCCGGACCTCGAGCGTGCGGCCGCGACGCGACGTGACCAGGTCGACGCGCACGTCGTCCGGGTGGTCGACGATGCCCCGGACGAGGTGCTCGAGGGCGTCCGCGAGGACGTTCACGACTCGGAGGAGGTCTCAGCCGTCTCGGGTGCGGCAGCCTCGGCCGAGTCGCCGGACTCCGCCTTCGGGGCACGCTTCTTCTTCGCCGTGGTGGCCTCGGTGGTGGGCTCCTCGCCCGCCGCCGCCAGGGCCGCGTTGAACAGCGCCTGCTTGTCGGCCTTCTCCTTCTGCGGCTTCAGGGTGCCCTCGGCGCCCGGCAGGCCCTTGAACTTCTGCCAGTCGCCGGTGACCTTCAGCAGGTGCTCGACCGGCTCGGTGGGCTGCGCGCCCACGCCGAGCCAGTACTGCGCACGCTCGGAGTCGACCTCGATGAGGCTCGGCTCGTTCTTCGGGTGGTACTTGCCGATCGTCTCGATGGCCCGGCCGCTGCGGCGGGTGCGGGAGTCGGCGACGACGATGCGGTAGTACGGCTGGCGGATCTTGCCCAGCCTCATGAGCTTGATCTTGACGGCCACGCTGCTTGCTGCTCCCTGCGGATCGGTAGGACGGCGATGAGGCCGCGCCGCTCGCGTGGGGTTACGGGCTGCGCGTCGCTCGACGTTGTGTGGCCGCGGCTGGTAGAGGGCCGGCCGCGGGGCCGACACGCCATTGTGCCAGACGCGCTCACAGACCGGGGAGTCCGCCCGTCAGGAGGAAGTACAGGCCGATGCCGGGGAGCAGGTTGTTGATCTGGTGGCAGACGATCGGGGCGAGCAGCCCGTCGGTGTACACCCGCGCCAGGCCCAGCGGCAGGGCCACGACCAGCAGCAGCAGCGCCCGCGGCCACTCGAAGTGGGCGAGCGCGAAGATCACGGTGGTGACGGCGAAGGCCACCCAGCGGTTCGCGCCGAGCCGGGTGAGCCCGCCCCAGAGCAGCCCGCGGTAGAGGATCTCCTCGCACAGCGGCGCGACCAGCACCACGATGAGGACGATGAGCAGCGCCGTGGCCGGGTCGGCCGTGACGCCGGAGAAGATGTCGCCGACCGCCGACGACGCGTCCTCCCCCACGATCGACACGTACACCGCGGCCGCCGGCATGGTCAGGAACAGCCCGCCGAAGCCGAACGCGCAGCCCAGGCCGAACTCGCGGGCGTCCCAGCGCAGCCGCAGGTCGGTGAACGGGCCGTTGCCGCGCAGCACGGTGATCAGCACCGCGACGGCCGCGGCCAGCACGGTCGGCACCCCGAGCGCGACGGCGAGCTCCCACGTCTGCAGCGGGCCCTGCGCGATCAGCACGACGCCGACCAGGGCGGACACCCCGAGGAAGACGATCTCGGCGATCACGTACGCGCCCAGGCCCCAGCGGTGCGGGGGCGGCGCCACCGCGGCGGGCGGCGGGGGTGGGAGGGGCGGTCCGCCGTACTGCTCGGTCGGCCCGGTCACCGGCAGCCCTCCACGCCTTGCACACGACCACGGTACCGGGGACGCCGCAGGTCGCGCCCGTCCCCGCCGGAGGAACCCGACATCCCGGACAGGGTCCGGCCGTGCCGTGCGCCCGTGCCGCCCCGGATCGCCACCCCTCGTGCCGGACCGCGGACACCCGGCCGACCGACCCCGCGCCCGTGATCGGCGGATCGGCGCACGACCGGCCGGAACCGGCCGGAGATGCACCCACGTGCTGATCATGGGACGAACGGGGCGCGGCGGCGGGCCGGGTGGGTGGGTCAGGCCGCGACGAGACGGCCGCGGAGCAGGATGAGGGCGGGGTGGTCGAGGACCGCGAGGTCGGTGCGCGGGTCGGAGCGGTAGACGACCAGATCGGCGAGGACGCCCGGGTGCGGGGCGGGGCGGCCCAGCCAGGACCGGGCGGCCCAGCTCGCGGCGCCGAGCGGGGCGGGGTGGCCGGCGGCGGCCAGGGCGCGGATCTCGTCGGCGATGCGGCCGTGGGCGATGCCGCCGCCCGCGTCGGTGCCGGCGTAGACGGGCACCCCGGCCTCGGTGGCGCGCCGGACGACGTCGTGCGCCCCGGCGTGCAGGGCCCGCATGTGGTCGGCGTACACCGGGTACTTCGCGGCGCTGTCGGCGATGCCCGGGAACGTCTCCACGTTGATCAGCGTGGGCACCAGGGCGGTGCCGCGCTCGGCCATCCGCGCGATGAGGTCGTCGGTGAGGCCGGTGCCGTGCTCGATGCAGTCGATGCCGGCGTCGATCAGGCCGGGCAGGGCGTCGGTGCCGAAGACGTGCGCGGTGACCCGGGCGCCCGCGGCGTGGGCGGCGTCGATCGCGGCGCGCAGGACGTCGTCGGGCCAGAGCGGGGCGAGGTCGCCCGCGCCGCGGTCGATCCAGTCCCCCACCAGCTTGACCCAGCCGTCACCGGCGGCGGCCTGCTCGGCGACGAGGTCGGGCAGCAGCTCGACCTCGTCGGTCTCGACCGCCAGCCCCGGGATGTAGCGCTTGGGCCGGGCCAGGTGCCGGCCGGCGCGGATGATCTCGCGGTCGACGCGGGCCTGGGCGTCGGCCTCCTCCAGGTCGACGGGCCCGGCCGGGCCCAGCCCGACGTGGCAGTGGGCGTCGACCAGGCCGGGGACGATCCACCCGCCGTCGACGAGCACCTCGGACCCGGCGACCGGCTCGTCCACCAGGTACCCGCGGTCGTCCACGTGCAGCGAGACCGTGGTCTCGCCGGGCAACAACACGCCACGCAGCGTGTACACCGCTACTCGCTCTCCCTCGCTGCGCTCGGTCGGCGCTTCGCGGAGGCGCTGCGCTGATGGTTCGCTCGCACGCTCGCTCACCGGCCCTTCGGGAAGCGGAGCTTGCTCGGGTCGAACCCGGGCGGCAGCTGGTCCAGGCCCGGCGGGAGCTGCTGCAGCGACGGCGGCAGGCCCGAGAGGTCGGGCATGCCGGCCGCGGCGCGCGACGGCGTGGGCCCCCGCTTGCCGCCCTTCTTGTTCTTCCGCTTGCTCGCGAGCTTGCGGGTGGCGCTGCGGCCGCCCCCGCCCAGGCCGAACTGCCCGGCCATCTGCTTCATCATCTTGCGGGCCTCGAAGAACCGGTTGACCAGGTCGTTGACCTCGCCGACCGACACCCCCGAGCCGTTCGCGATCCGCGAGCGCCGCGACCCGTTGATGATCTTCGGGTCGGCCCGCTCGGCGGGGGTCATGCCGCGGATGATGGCCTGCAGCCGGTCCAGGTGCTTGTCGTCGACCTGGGCCAGCGCGTCCTTCATCTGCCCCGCGTTGGCGCCGGGGAGCATGCCCAGGATGTTGCCGATCGGGCCCATCTTGCGGATGGCGAGCATCTGCTCGAGGAAGTCCTCCAGCGACAGCTCGCCGGAGGTGATCTTCGCGGCGGCCTTGGCCGTCTGCTCCTGGTCGAAGGCCTGCTCGGCCTGCTCGATGAGGGTGAGCAGGTCACCCATCCCGAGGATGCGCGAGGCCATCCGGTCGGGGTGGAAGACGTCGAAGTCCTCCAGCTTCTCCCCGTCGGAGGCGAAGAGGATGGGCTGGCCGGTGACCTCGCGGACGCTCAGCGCGGCGCCGCCACGGGCGTCGCCGTCGAGCTTGGTGAGCACGACGCCGGTGAAGCCGACGCCGTCGCGGAACGCCTCGGCGGTGGCGACCGCGTCCTGGCCGATCATCGCGTCGACGACGAACAGGACCTCGTCGGGCGAGACGGCGTCGCGGATGTCGGCGGCCTGGCGCATCAGCTCGGCGTCGACGCCGAGCCGGCCCGCGGTGTCGACGACGACGATGTCGTGCTGCTTCTCCCGGGCGAACGCGATGCCGCGCCGGGCCACGTCCACCGGGTCGCCGACGCCGTTGCCCGGCTCGGGGGCGAACGTGACGGCCCCGGCGCGCTCGCCGACGATCTGCAGCTGGGTGACGGCGTTGGGCCGCTGCAGGTCGCACGCCACCAGCAGCGGCGCGTGGCCCTGGGTCTTGAGCCAGCGCGCGAGCTTGCCGGCCAGGGTGGTCTTGCCGGAGCCCTGCAGGCCGGCGAGCATGATCACCGTCGGCGGTTCCTTGCTGAACCGCAGCCGCCGCGTCTCGCCGCCGAGGACGCCGACGAGCTCCTCGTTGACGATCTTGACGACCTGCTGGGCCGGGTTCAGCGCCCCCGAGACCTCGGCGCCCTTCGCCCGCTCCTTGGTGCGCGCGACGAAGCCGCGCACCACGGGCAGCGCGACGTCGGCCTCCAGCAGCGCGATGCGGATCTCGCGCGCGGTGGCGTCGATGTCGGCCTCGGAGAGCCGGCCCTTGCCGCGGAGGTTCGCCAGCGTGCCGGAGAGGCGCTCGGAGAGGGTGTCGAACACCCGGACAAGCCTACTGTGCGACGACGCCGGTCTCATGGGCGAGGCGCAGGCCGCCCCGCACGCCGGCCCGGTCGGTGACCGTGACGCTCGCCCAGCCCGCGCAGCCCGGGAGCGTGCGGGCGGCCTCGGCGTGCCGGGCGAACGACGCCCCGGGCACCAGCCGGCCGCGGGTCTCCTGCCCGCGCCGGGCCTCGGCCGGGGCGACGTCGAGCCACAGCAGGTGCGCCGAGCGGCCGGTCAGCGCGGCGAGCCGGGCCACGGCGGCGCGCGTGCCGGGATCGGTGGCCGGCAGGTGCACGACCACGACGGGCACCCGGGACACGGCCGCGACCAGCGCACCCGTGCGGTGGCACAGGTGCACCAGCCAGCGGTAGCAGCCGTAGGGCAGGCCCGGCAGCATCCGCCGCAGGGCCGCGCGCGGGCCGTCGGAGTCGTGCACCGACACGCGCGGGTCGGGCGACATGCCGGCGAGCAGCGTCGACTTGCCCGCCCCGGGTATCCCGGCGACCAGCAGCAGGGCGCGCGGGGGCAGGTCCAGCCGCACCGGTTCCGGTCCGGGCTCCATGCCGGGACGAACGCGCGGTGCGGCCGGTTCGTTCCGCGTCAGAGGGCGTCCGTGCCGCGCTCGCCCGTCCGGACGCGCACGACCTGCTCCACGCGGGTGGTCCAGACCTTGCCGTCCCCGATCTTCCCCGTCCGCGAGGCCGCGACCACCGCGTCGACGACCTTCTCGGCGGCCTCGTCGTCGACCAGGACCTCGACGCGCACCTTCGGCACGAAGTCCACGCTGTACTCCGCGCCGCGGTAGACCTCGGTGTGGCCCTTCTGCCGGCCGTAGCCCTGGACCTCGGACACCGTCATGCCGAGGACGCCGAGCTGTTCCAGCGCGGCCTTGACGTCGCCGAGCGCGAACGGCTTGACGATGGCGGTCACCAGGATCATCGGGTCTCCTCCGAACTCGCTCGCCCCGGGGTCCCGGCGCGCAGGGGCCACCGCCCGCTTCCCGAGCTGGGCGAGGCCGCCACCGTAGAGCAGGCCGTCCACGCCGGTCTCGTTCACCGCATCGGTGGACACGGCGACACCGTGGACGGCGACCACGTCGAGCGGGGTCGGCGGCCGGGGCCCGCATCGTCGTGACGGAGGCGTTGCCCGCGACGGCGCCCGCTGCCGGCACGGACCCGGCGTCGCTGCCGAGCCGGCCGAACCACGGCCCGCACCGGGCATCCGGAGGGCCGGCGGGACGGGGACGACCACCGTCCGGAGCGCGACGACCAGCGTCCAGGCCCAGAACCGGGCGCGCGGTCGGCCACGGCACCGGCCGGCCGCGCCGCGGTGATCACGGCGGAGTCCGCCGCGGGGTGTCCACGGCGTTGCGCCGGACGCCTGGCCGGGCCCGCGGACCCCGACCGGCAGACTGCGCGCCGTGGTGGGTGTGCGGCGGGCGGCGCTGCTGACGGCGGCGCTGAGCCTGGCCGGGTCGGGGCTGGGCCTGGTGCGCGACCTCGCCATCGCCGTCGTGTTCGGCGCGGGCCCGGTGGTGGACGCGTTCCTCGTCGCCCAGGGCCTGATGAACCTCGTGCTCGGGCTCGTCACCGGGGCGCTGGCCAAGGCCGCGGTGCCGGTCATGGCCCGGGCGGTGGACGCGGGGCGGCCCGCGGCGGGCATGGCCTCGGTGCGGGCCGCGCTCGGCCTGGCCTGCGTCGTCCTGGCCGTCGGCGCGGGGGCGGTGTGGGCCGGCGCCGAGGGCGTCGTCGCCCTGCTGGCGCCCGGCTTCGACGCCCCGACGGCCGCGCTCGCCGTCGACCTCACCCGGATCGTGCTCGTCGCCACCGTGCTGGTGACGGCCACCAACCTGCTCGCCGGCGCCGGGCAGGCGCTGGGCCGGTTCGCCCCCTCCGCGCTGCAGAGCCTGGGGTTCAACACCGTCATGATCGTCGCGGCCGCCGTCGCCGGGCCGGTGTTCGGGGCGACGGCGCTGGCCTGGGGGTTCGTGCTCGGCTCGGCGGTACGGCTGGTGCTGCAGATCGTCCCGCTGCGCGCCGCGCGGCTGCCCGCGTGGCCGACGCTGCGGCTGCGCGACGAGGGGCTGCGGGAGATGCTCCGGCTGGTGCCCGCGCTGGTCGTCGGCAGCGCGCTGTCGTCGGTGAACACGCTGGTGGACCGGGCCGTCGCCTCCACGCTGGGGCCGGGGTCGGTCGCCGCGGTGAACTTCGCCGGGCGGCTCTCGACCACCATCGACCTGCTGCTCGTCGCGACCCTGATGGCCGCGCTCTACCCGCGCCTCGCCGCCGCCGTCCCGCCCGCCCGCCGCGCCGAGCTGCGCGGCCTCGTCGCGCGCGGGATCGCCGTGCTCACCGTCGTGATGGTGCCGATCGGCACCGGGATGGCGCTGGCCGCCACCCCGCTGGTGCGGCTGGTCTACGGCTACGGCGCCTTCGACGACGCCGCCGTCGCCCTCACCGCGTCGGCCGCCGGGGTCTTCGCCGTCGGCATCCCGGTGCTCGCGGTGCGCGAGGTGGCCGCCCGCACCTGCTACGCGCTCGGCGACGGGACGGTGCCGGTGGCCTCCGCCGTCGCCGGCGTGGTCGTCAACGTCGGGCTGGACCTGCTGCTCGCCCCGCCGTTCGGGGTGGCCGGGATCGCCGCCGCCACCGTCGCCGCGGCGGTGGTGGCCGCGGCCGTCACGCTGGTGGGGCTGCACCGCAGGCACGGCGCGGTGCCGCCGCTGGGGCGCTTCGCCGCCGGGCTGGCGCTCGCGACGGCCGCGGGCGCGGCCACCGGCGCACTC
>JAPLAT010000554.1 GCA_026393175.1 Pseudonocardiales bacterium | reverse complement strand
CTGATCGGTGCCGGGGTCATGTCAGCGTGTCACGGCGCTTGCGGTACTCCTCGTCGTCGATCTCGCCGCGGGCGTAGCGCTCGTCGAGGATCTGCCGGGCCGAGGTCGGCCCCGCCACCGCGGCGGTGTCCGCGCCGGGTCTGCGGTTCTGGACGAGCCGGTAGGCGAGGTAGCCCAGCAGCACCAGGCCGATCACCACCAGGGTCGGCCAGATCCAGGACCAACCCATCATCGAGCCGTCCATCATGGTCGTTCCACTCCCTCGTCTCGTCGTGCCCGTCGTCGTGTGCGGCTCAGTCGCGGGTGAGTGCGTCGAGAGCGGCCCGAAGACGCACTCCGGCCTCGTCCGCGACCGGGCGCAGGTCCGCACGCTCGGGGATGGTGACCATGAGCTGCGGGTCCAGGGCCGAGACGATGCTGCGGTCGTCACCGTCGGCGCGGACCACGACGTTGCACGGCAGCAGCAGCCCGATCTGCCGGTCGACGTCGAGGGCGCGGTGTGCGAGCTGCGGGTTGCAGGCGCCCAGGATGAGGTAGTGCTCCATGTCGTGGCCGAGCTTCTCCTTGAGCGTGGCCTGGGCGTCGATCTCGGTGAGAACCCCGAACCCCTGCTCCATCAGGGCCGCCTTGACCGCGGGAACGGCCTGCTCGTAGGGCAGGTCCAGGGTGACCGTCATGCCGTAGTCCATTGCTGATCTCCATTCGGTGTGTATCGGTCGTCGTGTGTCGTCATCCGGTGCTCGACGCACCCGGCGCGAGCAACGCCGCGGAGGCGACACCGATCGCGAGCGCGGCGCCGACGGCCAGGCCGAACACGCCGGCGATGATCACCGCGCCCGCCTCGGGCAGGGGGGCCGCGACCTGCGGGGCTGCGGGCTGCGAGCTGCGGGGTTGCGGGGTTGCGGGCCGCTCACGAGGTGGTCAGCGGGACACCGGCGTCGGCGGCGTCGGTGAACATGTCGTCGACGACCACCACGGTGCGCCCGGCGCGAGCGAGCAGCGACGCGGCCGCGGTGGCACGGTAGCCGCTGCCGCAGTGCACCCACACCGACCCGGCCGGGACCTCGGCGAGCCGGTCCGGCAGCTCGGGCAGTGGGATGTGGACCGCGTCGCGCACGTGCGAGACGTCCCACTCGGTGTCCAACCGCACGTCGAGCACCACCTCGGCCGGCGGCAGATCAGCGCGGCGGCGGCCGTCGAGGTCACCGGCGAGGTCCACGAAACCGGCGTCGGGCAGCTTGCCCAGCAGGGCCGGGTCGACGGCCAGCTCGTGGGGATCACCCGTGGCAGCGGCGACGATCCGGTCCACACCGATCCGGACGAGCTCCCGCCGCGCCTGCGCCACCTGGTCCGGGGTGTCGCCCAGCAACGTGATCGGGGCACCGTGCGGAGCCATCCAGCCCAGCCAGGTCGCCATCGGCCCGTCCAGCCCGAGACTCACCGTCCCGGCGAGATGGGAGGCGAGGTAGGCCTTGCGCGAGCGCAGATCGACCACCCACTCCCCATCACCGAGCCGGCGCGCCAGCTCGGCCGGGTCCGCCGTGGTCGGCGGTCGCAGGTCCACCGGCGCCGGGCCGGCGGTGTTGAGCGCACCCATGTGCGCGTAGTAGGCGGGGTAGGCACCCAACCCGGACAGCGCCTCGCGGACGAACTCCTCGCGAGCCAGTCGCAGCACCGGGTTGACCTGCTTCTCGTGCCCGACGGTGGAGTCGTCGCCCGACGCGGGGCTGGCGGTGCAGAAGCTGCCGAAGCCGTGGGTCGGCCACACCTGCGCCCCGTCGGGCAGCTCGTCGGCCGTCGACGCGGCCGAGGCGTGCTGCGCGCGGGCCAGCGCCTCCGCGTGCTCCGCGCCGAGCAGGTCGGTCCGCCCGGTGGTGCCGTAGAGCAGTGACCCCCCGGTGAACACCCCCTGCGGCCCGTCCGCACCCTCCAGCACGTAGGACAGGTGATGGAAGGTGTGCCCCGGCGTGCCCAGAACCCGCAACCGCAGCCGTGGCGAGGCCTCCAGCACGTCCCCATCGACCACGCCGGTCCGGTCGAAGCCCAGGTCGTCCTCGGCCGACAGTACGTAGGCCGCTCCGGTGAGGCGCGCGAGCTCCAGACCACCGGAGACGTAGTCGTTGTGCACATGGGTCTCCACGACGTGGGTGATGCGCACCCCGAGCCGTCCGGCCACGGCCAGGACCCGGTC
>JAPLAT010000217.1 GCA_026393175.1 Pseudonocardiales bacterium | reverse complement strand
GTGGCGGCCGGGGCGCCGCCGCACGCCGTCAGGGCGAACAGCGCCGCGGCGGTGAGGCCGGCGGCCGCGAGGGGGAGTCGGGCGTTCATGGCGGGGGGTCCTTCCGGAGTCTCTCGGTGTCAGGGGGAACGCTAGGGATCGGGTCGTCGCAGGTCAGGGGTGCTGCCGCGGTCATTCGGGCGTGTTTCCCGCACCTCCGCCGGGCGTGTAGGGGGTGCTGACCCCCTCGTAGGCCAGGTGCAGCACCATCCCCGCCGCGGCGTGGGTGAGGTTGTGGCAGTGGTCCATCCACACGCCGGGGTTGTCGGCGCGGAACGCCACCTCGTAGGTCTGGCCCGCCTCGACGCCCAGCGAGTCGGTCCACCACGCGCCCGTCGCCGGCACGCCGTCGCGGGAGAGCACGCGCACGTGGTGGCCGTGCAGGTGCATGGGGTGGGCGTCGGTGCCGTCGTTGCGGATCGTGATGCGCACCCACTCGCCCTCGGCGACCACCGCGGGCGGCGGGTGCAGCTCGCCGTTGATCGTCCAGACCACCGACGGCACCCCGCGGCGGGTGGTGCGCTCGGTGTCGAGCACCTGCACGAGCTCGCGGTCGAACGGCCCGCCGGGCGGCGGCGCGGCGGTGCCGTAGGTCAGCGGGTCGAACACGGGACCGTCCGCGGGCGGCGCGGCCGGGTCGGTCCCGAACCCGACGGCGGGGCCGCCGAGCAGCGCGACCGTCGCCGGGCCGGCCGGCTCGACGTCCATCCGCCCGCCGGCCGGGATCCGCAGCAGCACCCCCTCCAGCGGCGTCGGCCCGGCCAGGTCGACCCCGTCGATCGCGGTGACGGTGAACGGCGCGCCGACGACCGCCCAGGTCTGCGTGGTGGAGTCGGTGTTGACCAGCCCGATCCGGCGTGCGGGCTCCCGGCGCACGGGCACGTCCGCGGTGCCGACGACGGTCGGGCCGTCCGGCCAGGTGTGCCCGACGAGCACGGCGTCCGGGCCGCCGCCCCCGGCCGGCTCCACGACGAGCGCCCCGAACAGCCCGCGCGCCACGGTGCGGGCCGAGTCCTGGTGCGCGTGGTACCAGAACGTGCCGGTCTCGTCGGGCCGGAAGCGGTAGACGTGCTCCCCGCCGGGCGCGACGGCGTCCTGGGTGACGCCCGCGACCCCGTCCTCCGCGTTCGGCACGGCGATCCCGTGCCAGTGCAGGGTGACGCCCTCGGTCACGTCGGCGTTGCGGAGCACCACCTCGACCAGCTGCCCGGTGCGCACCCGCAGTTCGGGACCGGGCGCGGTGCCGTCGAACGTCAGCGCGTCGACGGTGGCGCCCGACGCCAGCACCACCGTCGCGGTCCGGGCGGTGAGGGTGAACCGGACGTCGGGCTCGGCGGTGCGGTCGCCGGTGAGCCCGGTGACGCTGCGCGCGGCGGGGCCCGGGTCGTGGTGACCGTCGTGGCCGCCCGCGGACGGCGCCGCCGCCGGGGTGTCCGCGTGCAGGGCCACGGTCGTCGCGCCGGCCCCGAGCAGCACGATGGCGCCGGTGGCGAGCACGGCCGGGGCGGCGCGGAGGAGTCGTCGCAGGTCCACCCGGCCAGGGTCGCCGCGGCCCCCGGCCCGCCGGGAGGGTGGCAGCACCCCGGCGCGCGGGAGGCACCCTCCCGGTTCGCGCTCGCCCGCTCGCCCGCTCGCCGAGGGTGCTCCCCGTCCGGTCCGGGCCGAACGGAGTGCACTCTCGACACCCGCACCGCGGGTGGGGCAGGCTGCGCCGACCCGAGGAGGCACCGATGCCCGACGTCGACGTACCCGACGGCACCACCGAGCACGCCGGGGCGGTGCTCCGCACCGTCGGCCGGCTCGGGCTGCTCGCCTACGGGGTCGTGCACCTGCTCGTCGCGGGGCTGGCCGTGCAGGTCGCGTTCGGGGAGCGGGAGCGCGCGGACAAGAAGGGCGCCCTGCAGGCCGTGGCGGGCACGGGGGCCGGCGTCGTGCTGCTGTGGGTGGTCGTGGTCGGGCTGTGCGCGCTCGTCGTGTGGCAGCTCGCGGAGGCCGTGCTCGGGCACCGCGGCTCGCCCCCGCGGGAGCGGGCGCTGCGGGTGCTGATCAACCTCGCCGAGGCCGGGCTGTTCGGGACGCTCGCCTGGTCGGCCGGGGCGATCGCGGCCAAGGGCGGCGCGCCGTCCACCGAGCCGTCGGTCGCCTCGAAGGTCCTCGCGCTGCCGGGCGGGCCGGTGCTGGTCGGGCTGGCCGGGGTCGTGGTCGTCGTCGGCTCGGCGTACGCGGTGCGCCGCGGCGTGCGGCACACGTTCCTGCGCGAGCTGGACCTGCGCGGCGCGGGGCTGCGCCGGTCCACGCTGGTCACCCGCGTCGGGCAGGTCGGCTGGGCGGCGCTGGGCGTCGCCTACGGGGTGCCGGGGGTGCTGCTCGTCGCCGCCGCGGTCCGGTACGACCCGGCCGCGCCGACCACGCTCGACGCCGGGCTGCAGGCCGTCGCCGACCAGCCGTGGGGCCCGGCGCTGCTGGTGCTGCTCGCGCTCGGGCTCGTCGCGTTCGGGGTGTACTGCTTCTTCGACGCCCGGTACCGCCGGGCCTGAGCCCCGCTGGTAGACAGCGACCATGACCGCCGACGACCCGCTCGCCGCCGCCCTGGCCGCCGCCGGGCTGTCGGCGTCCCCGCCACCGTCCGAGCCCGACGACCCGCTGGCCGCCGCGCGCGCCGCCGCGGGCCTTGCCCCCGCGCCGCCCGCCGCCGACCCCGACGACCCGCTGGCCGCGGCACTGGCCGCCGCGGGCCT
>JAPLAT010000155.1 GCA_026393175.1 Pseudonocardiales bacterium | reverse complement strand
AGCCGCGCGCCGGGGGCAGCCAGGTGGCCGCGTCGCCGTCGCCCTTGGCGCCGTTGGTCGGGCCGTCGACGGCGAGCAGGTTCAGCGGGTCGTTCGCGAACAGCTCGCGGGTGTCCAGGTCGAGCGACTGGGCCCCGGTCTGCCAGGCGTTCGACAGCGACACCACGTGGTCGATCTGCACGTCGGCGCTGGTCGCCTCGCCGCGCAGGAACGGCACGCCGTCGCCGGTGTAGGGGTCGAGCAGCGCGCCGGAGAGCACCACGCAGTCGCGGGTGCCGGGCCGGAACTCCACGGCCGACAGGTCGCGGGCGAGGACCTGGTTGCGCTGGTCGCAGCCGTCGCGGTCGACGTCGGCCCAGCGCTGGCCGAACGCGTCGCGGTCGTACCCGGTGCGCGGGGCCCGGCCCTTGACCGGCAGCGCGGCCAGCGCGCTCGCCGCGTCGCCCGTGGGGGGCGGGGCCGTGTCGGGGAAGGTGACGATCTCGATCCCGGCGCAGCCGGTGAGCAGGGCGGCCAGGGCCGCCACGACCACGAGCCTCCGCACGACCCCATCCTCCCGCATCCCGCGCCCGGGGGTGGGGGCGGCGCGCCGGGTCCCCCCGGTTGCAGCAAAGCCACCTTCACGCAACGAGATTGCGTGAAAGTGGCTTTGCTGCAACGTGGTCCGGGGTTACGCGGCCGCGCGGCGCGAGCCCCCGCGGGGGCGGCCGCCGCCGCGGGGACCGCCGCCGGTGCGGGCGGCCCCGCCGGAGCGGGGACGGCGGCCGGAGCCGCGCGGCTGCTGCACCTGCTTGGGCGGCTCGGCGATCGGGACGCCCGACGGCGGGCGCGCCCCGGTGATGTCGGCCAGCGCGGCGTCGCCCGGGCGGACCTCGGTCTGGGTCGCCCGGATCCCGGCCTGGCGGGCCAGCCGGTCGACGTCGCGCCGCTCGGCCGGGGTCACCATCGTCACGACGGTGCCCGAGTCCCCGGCCCGCGCGGTGCGCCCGGCGCGGTGCAGGTAGTCCTTCGGGTCCGCGGGCGGGTCGACGTGCACCACGAGGCTGACGTCGTCGATGTGGATGCCGCGCGCGGCGACGTCCGTGGCGACGAGCACGGGCGTCTGCCCGTCCTTGAACGCCGCGATCGCCCGGTTGCGGGCGTTCTGGGCCTTGCCGCCGTGCAGCGCGCCGGCGGCGATGCCGTCCTTGCGCAGGTGCTTCACCAGCCGGTCGACGCCGTGCTTGGTGCGCACGAACAGGATCGTGCGCCCGTCGCGGGCGGCGATCTCGGTGACGACCCGCGGCTTGACGGCGTCGTCCACGTGCAGCAGGTGGTGGTCCATCGTGGACACCGACCCGGTGGACGAGGCGACCGAGCGGGTGACCGGGTCGGTCAGGTACCGCTGCACCAGCGTGGCGACGTCGCCGTCGAGCGTGGCGGAGAACAGCAGCCGCTGCCCGTCGGCCGGCGTCTGGTCGAGGATGCGCTTGACCTGCGGCAGGAAGCCCATGTCGGCCATCCGGTCCGCCTCGTCGAGCGCGGTGATCTGCACCTCGCGCAGGTCGCAGGTGCCCTGCGTGGTGTGGTCGGTGAGCCGGCCCGGGGTGGCGACCAGCAGGTCGACGCCGCGGTTGAGCTCGGCGACCTGCCGGTTGAACGACAGCCCGCCGACCACGGAGGCGACGGTCAGCCCGAGCGCCTTCGCGAACGGCGCGAGCGCGTCGACGACCTGCTGCGACAGCTCGCGCGTCGGCACCAGGACGAGGCCGCGGGGGCGGCGGGGCTGGGCGCGCCCGCCGGCGAGCCGGGCGAGCAGCGCGAGGCCGAACGCGAGCGTCTTGCCCGAGCCGGTCTGGCCGCGGCCGAGCAGGTCACGGCCGGCGAGGGTGTCCGGCAGCGTGGCGGCCTGGATGGGGAACGGCTCGGTGAAGCCCTCCGCCGCCAGCGCGCGGACGACGGCGGTGGGCAGGCCCAGCTCGGCGAACGTGGGCATGCCGGAGGCGGGGACGGTCCACAGGACCTCCGGCGGGGTGGCCACCGGACGGGTGGCCTGCGGGGTGGGACGGCCGCCGCCGGGACGGCGGGACCGGGTGCCGGCGCCCTGCCCGCGGGGTGCGGACGGGCGGCGGGACGTGCGGGGGGAAGACAAGGAAGGAGGACCTCCGGGACGTGGCCCGTCGGTGTGCCGCGGAGCCGCGCCGGTGCGCGCTGTGCGGTGACGAGCCCGGGCGCGTGCGCCCTGGGTGGGAAGAGCTGCCCTGGGTGGGCGGCGCGCCTTGTCGGGGACCGGGTCGGCCGGGCGCGCAGTGGATCGTCGATGATCCTAGCCGCCCGCGCCGAACCGGCCGCGCGCTACGGCTGTGACCCTCGTGGCAACCGGCCCCCGGCCCCCGGCATTCCCAGGGTGACGAGGAGCTCCTCGAGCAGGGTGTCGGGCTGCCCGACGTCGGGGGCCAGCCCGCGCGCGGTGAACCACTCGCCGATGCGGGCGACGTCGCGCGCCAGGAACTGCGGCCCCTGCGGGTTGCCGACGACGTCGACGACCTGCGGCAGGTCGATCACGACGAGCCGGTCGCGGTGGACGAGCAGGTTGTAGGCCGACAGGTCACCGTGGGTCAGGCCGTGCCGGGCCAGGCCCAGCAGGGCGTCGACGAGCTGGTGCCAGAGGTCGGCGAGCGCGCCGGGGTCGGGACGCAGCTGGGCCAGCCGCGGCGCCGCCGTGCCGTCCGCGTCGCCGACGAACTCCACGAGCAGCTCCGTGCCGTGCAGCTGCACCGGGTAGGGGACGGCGACACCGGCCGACCACAGCCGCGACAGCGCCGCGAACTCCGCGGCCGCCCACTGCCCGGCGAGCAGGTCGCGCCCGAACGCGGTGCGGTTCGCCATGGCCCGCGTCTCCCGGGAGCGCCGCACGCGGCGGCCCTCCAGGTAGCCGGCGTCGCGGTGGAACATGCGGTGCTCGGCGGTGCGGTAGCGCTTGGCGGCCAGCAGCGACCGGCGCCCGGTGCCGGGCACGGCGCGCTCCAGCAGGTGGACGTCGGCCTCCTTGCCGGACTTGACGACGCCCAGCTCGGTGTCGACGGCGGCGTGCTCGGTGACGACCCAGCCCGGGCGGGGCTCGGGTCCGTGGTCGGCGCCGGCCCAGGTGGACCAGCGGTCACCCGACGGCGGACCGTCGGGGTCCGCGCCGTCGCGCCCGTCCAGCTCGGCGAGCGGGACGGTGCGGCGACGGTGGCGGGGTTCGTCGTCGTCGAAGCGGCGGCGGCGACGTCGTGCGGGTTCGGGAAAGGGGTCGTGCTCGCGCAACGGGGGGCTCCTGTGGAGGGTCCGCCCCGGGCGGGCGTCAGCGCAGGGCTGCGGGCTCGGGGCGGTGGGGGATCGGACGGGGGCGGACCGCGTCCGGGACAGGCATCGACACGGGGCACCTCCTCGATCTCGCGCTCGCGCGCTCCGGCGGACTGACGGGCGACACCCTGCCGTACCGGCTTCGCCGCGCGCCACCGATTTACCGCGGCCCGACTCGCGCACGCTCACGCCCCGACTCGCGGGCGTTCAGGCCCCGACTCGCGCACGGCGAGGCCCCGACTCGCGCACGGCCAGGCCCCGACTCGCGCACGCTCACGCCCCGACTCGCGGGCGTTCGGGGGCGGGGTGGGGCGGGGGTCAGGGGGTGGGGACGACGACGTCGAGGTGGGTGCCCCGGCGCTCGACCCGGTGGCCGGCGCGGCGGGCGATCGCCGCCACGGCCGCGGCGTCGGCGGGCTCGGCCCGGGTGCTCGCCAGCAGGCGGGCGAGCCTGCCCTTGTGGGCCTTGTTGAAGTGGCTGATCGTCGTGCGGCGGCCGTCGGGACGCTCGGCCAGGACGTCGACGGTCACCGCGCCCGGCAGCCGGCCCAGCGCGGCGTAGGACCCCGAGCGCAGGTCGACGACGAGGCCGTCCAGCCCGGCGAGCACCGGTTCCAGCAGCGGCCGCCACGCCGCGGCGAGCGTGCCCCGGCCGGGCAGCGCGGACCCGGCGGAGAGCCGGTAGGCCGGGACCGGGTCGGCCGCGCGCAGCAGCCCGAACAGCGCCGAGGCGACGGCGAGCCGCTCGCGGGCCCGCCCGGCGGCGGCGCCGCGCAGCGACCGGACGTCGAGCGCGTCGTAGAGCACGCCGGTGTAGCGGTGCAGCGCGGGCGCGGTGGGGGAGGTCCACAGCGCGGCGTTGCGCTCGCGCTCGGCGTCCTGCCGCTCCGACAGGCCGAGCGCGGCGCGCGCGGCGGGCGGGTCGGCGGCGAGCTTCACCAGCTCGTCGGCGAGCTCGGCGCGCAGCGGGTTCAGCTCCGGGTGGTGCAGCGCGTCGAGCCGGAGCGGGGGGCCGTCACCGCCCGCCGCCTTGGTCTCCGATGGCGGGAGCAGCACGAGCACGGTCGGCAACGGTAGCCGGGCGGGTGTTGTGCGTGCTCCGGGGCCCGGTTAGGTTCAGCGCCGTGATCCGCCTCGTGGCCCGTCGGCATGTGGACAACATGCACGTGGCGAGCGCGGTCTGTCGTCGCGGCCGCTGAGTCCACGCACCTTCCCGTACCGAACTTGGAGACAGCCGTGTCCGAATCCTGGTCCTTCGAGACCAAGCAGGTCCACGCAGGAGCGACGTCCGACCCGACGACCGGGGCCCGTGCCACCCCGATCTACCAGACCACGTCCTACACCTTCCGCGACACCGAGCACGCGGCCGCGCTGTTCGGCCTCGCCGAGCTGGGCAACATCTACACCCGGATCATGAACCCGACGCAGGACGTGCTCGAGCAGCGCGTCGCGGCGCTGGAGGGCGGTCTCGGCGCCGTCGCGTTCGCGTCCGGGCAGGCCGCCCAGACCATGGCGATCCTCAACATCGCCGAGGCCGGTGACCACTTCGTCTCCTCGGCCTCGCTCTACGGCGGCACCTACAACCTGTTCCACTACACGCTGCCCAAGCTGGGCATCGAGGTCAGCTTCGTCGACGACCCCGACGACGCGGAGGCGTGGCGCGCCGCCGTGCGCCCCAACACCAAGCTGTTCTACGCCGAGACCCTGGGCAACCCGCGCGGCAACGTGCTGGACGTGCGGGCCGTGGCCGACCTGGCGCACGAGGCCGGCGTGCCGCTGCTCGTGGACAACACCGTCCCGACGCCCTACCTGCTGCGCCCGATCGAGCACGGCGCCGACATCGTGATCCACTCGGCCACCAAGTTCCTCGGCGGCCACGGCACCACCATCGGCGGCATCGTCGTCGACTCCGGGAACTTCGCCTGGGGCGAGCACGCCGACCGCTTCCCGGGCCTCAACACCCCGGACCCGAGCTACCACGGCCTCAACTACTGGGAGGCGCTCGGCCCGCAGTCGTACCTGATCAAGCTGCGCGTCCAGCTGCTGCGCGACATCGGCCCGGCCATCGCGCCGCAGAACGCGTTCCTGCTCATCCAGGGCATCGAGACGCTGTCGCTGCGCATCGAGCGCCACGTCCAGAACGCCCAGGCGCTCGCGGAGTGGCTGGAGGCGCGCGACGAGGTGGAGAAGGTCCACTACGCGGGCCTGCCGTCCAGCCCGTGGCACGCGCTGCAGCAGAAGTACCTGCCCCTCGGCGCGGGCGCGATCGTCGCGTTCGAGCTGATCGGCGGCGTGGAGGCGGGCAAGAAGTTCGTCGACGCGCTCGAGCTGCACAGCCACCTCGCCAACATCGGCGACGTCCGCAGCCTCGTCATCCACCCGGCGAGCACCACGCACTCGCAGCTCTCGGGCGACGAGCAGGCCAGCACCGGCGTGACGCCGGGCCTGGTGCGGCTCTCGGTCGGGCTGGAGGGCATCGAGGACATCAAGGCCGACCTCGACGCCGGGTTCCGGGCGGCCAAGGGAGCCTGAGGGCATGATCGGGTCGTGACGACCACGCTGGAGTCCCCTCCCGCCACCGGTGCGTGGCGGGAGGGCTCCGACCCCGGGCGGCGGCGGTTCCTCGCGCTGCCCTCGCCCCTGACCGTCGAGTCCGGCGCCGTCCTCGACGGCGTCCGGCTGGCCTACGAGACGTGGGGCACGCTCGCGCCGGACGGCTCGAACGCGGTCCTCGTGCTGCACGCGCTCACCGGCGACAGCCACGTGACCGGGCCGGCCGGTCCCGGGCACCCGACGCCCGGCTGGTGGGACACCCTGGTCGGCCCGGGCCGCCCGCTCGACCCGGAGCACTGGTTCGTCGTCGCGCCGAACGTCCTGGGGGGCTGCCAGGGCAGCACCGGCCCGTCCTCGACGGCGCCGGACGGGCTGCCGTGGGGCAGCCGGTTCCCGGTGCTCACCCCGCGCGACGCCGTCGCCGCCGAGACCGTGCTGGCCGACGCGCTGGGCGTCGACCGCTGGGCGCTCGTCGTCGGCGGGTCGATGGGCGGGATGCGCGCGCTGGAGTGGGCGGCGTCCGAGCCCGACCGCGTGGAGCGGCTCTACCTGCTCGCCAGCCCGGCCGCGACCTCGGCCGACCAGATCGGCTGGGCGTCGCCCCAGATCGCCGCGATCCGCAGCGACCCGGGCTGGCACGGCGGCGACTACCACCGCGCCCCCGACGGCGGGGGCCCGCACCGCGGGCTGGGCATCGCCCGGCGGATCGCGCACCTGAGCTACCGCAGCGGGTTCGAGCTCGCCGAGCGCTTCGGCCGCGAGCCGCAGGCGGGCGAGGACCCCTGGCGCAGCGGCCGCTACGCCGTGGAGAGTTACCTCGACCACCACGCCGCGAAGCTCGTCCGTCGCTTCGACGCCGGGTCCTACGTGCGGCTGACGGAGATGATGAACGCCCACGACGTCGGCCGCGGGCGCGGCGGCGTGGCGGCCGCGCTGGGCCGGGTCACCGCCCGGACCCTGGTGGCGGGCGTGAGCACGGACCGGCTCTACCCGCCCGAGCAGCAGCACGAGATGGCCGAGCTGATCCCCGGCTCCGGCCCGGCCCGCATCATCGACAGCCCCTACGGCCACGACGGCTTCCTCATCGAGGCCGACACGGTCGGCGCCCTGCTGGCCGAGCTCCTCGCGGCCCGGCCCGGGTAACCGGAGCGCGTGCGCGGCGCGGGCGTCGCTACGCTTCACCGGTGCTGACCAGGATGTCGTCGCTGTTCCTCCGGACCCTGCGGGACAACCCGGCGGACGCCGAGGTGCCGAGCCACCAGCTGCTCGTGCGCGCCGGCTACGTCCGCCGCGTGGCGCCGGGGGTGTACTCCTGGCTGCCGCTGGGCCTGAAGGTGCTGCGCCGCATCGAGCAGATCGTGCGCGAGGAGATGGACGCCATCGGCGCCCAGGAGATCCAGTTCCCCGCGCTGCTGCCCCGCGAGCCGTACGAGGCGACGAACCGGTGGACCGAGTACGGCCCCAACCTGTTCCGCCTCAAGGACCGCAAGGGTGCGGACTACCTGCTCGGCCCCACGCACGAGGAGATGTTCACGGCTGTCGTCAAGGGCGAGTACAGCTCGTACAAGGACTACCCGGTCATGCTCTACCAGATCCAGAACAAGTACCGGGACGAGGCGCGGCCGCGCGCGGGCATCCTGCGCGGGCGCGAGTTCCTCATGAAGGACTCCTACTCCTTCGACCTCACCGACGAGGGGCTCGCGGAGTCCTACCGGCTGCACCGCGAGGCCTACGTCCGGATCTTCGAGCGGCTCGGCCTGGAGTACGTGATCGTGACCGCCACGTCCGGGGCGATGGGCGGCTCGGCGTCCGAGGAGTTCCTCGCCGTCGCCGAGACCGGCGAGGACACGTTCGTCCGCAGCCCCGGCGGCTACGCGGCCAACGTCGAGGCCGTGACGACGCCCGCCCCGCCCGCGCGCCCGCTCGACGGGCTGCCCGCGGCGCAGGCGCACCACACGCCCAACACGCCGACCATCGAGACGCTGGTCGACTTCCTCAACGCCGCCGGGCTCGGCCGCACGTTCACCGCGGCCGACACGCTGAAGAACGTGCTGCTCAAGACGCGGGCGCCGGGGGAGAAGGAGTGGACGCTGCTCGGCGTCGGCGTGCCCGGTGACCGCGAGGTCGACATGAAGCGGCTGGAGGCCGCGCTGGAGCCCGCCGAGGTGGCGCTGCTCGACGAGGCCGACTTCGCCCGCCACCCGTTCCTCGTCAAGGGCTACATCGGCCCGGTGTCGCTGGCCGCCAACGGCGTGCGGTTCCTCGTCGACCCGCGGGTCGTCACCGGCACCGCGTGGGTCACCGGCGCCGACAAGCCCGACCACCACGTCGTCGACCTCGTCGCCGGCCGCGACTTCACCCCGGACGGCACGATCGAGGCCGCGGAGGTCCGCGAGGGCGACGAGGCCCCCGACGGCAGCGGCCCGCTGTCCGCGGCGCGCGGCATCGAGATCGGGCACGTGTTCCAGCTCGGGCGCAAGTACGCCGACGCCGCGCAGCTCGACGCGCTGGGCCCGGACTCGAAGCCCGTCCGCATCACGATGGGCTCCTACGGCATCGGGGTGTCGCGCCTCGTCGCGGTCGTCGCCGAGCAGAACCACGACGGCTCCGGCCTGGTGTGGCCGCGCGCGGTGAGCCCCTACGACGTGCACGTCGTCGTGGCGGGCAAGACCGAGGAGATCGCCGCGGGCGCGGAGCAGTTGGCCGCCGGGCTGAGCGACGCCGGCCTGTCCGTGCTGCTCGACGACCGCAAGGCCTCACCCGGGGTCAAGTTCGCCGACGCCGAGCTGGTGGGCGTGCCGACGATCGTCGTCGTCGGGCGCGGGCTGGCGAACGGCGTGGTCGAGGTCAAGGACCGGCGCAGCGGCGAGCGGGTCGAGGTCCCGGTGGACGGCGCCGTCGCCCACGTGCGCGACGCCGTCTCCGGGGACTAGCGCTCCACGTCGAAGTCGACGGTGTTCCACCACTGGAACAGCGCGCTGCCGGCGCCGCCGGACTGCCCGACGTAGCCGATCGCGACGGCGGCCTCGTCGGTCCAGAACAGGTAGGCGGTGCCCGTCGTGTCGGTGAAGCAGCCGACCTGCCCGCCCAGGGCCCCGCTCTGGCGGCTGTACCGGGCGCGGGAGATGCCGTTGGTGTCGCAGTCCTCGATGCGGCCGGCCTCCTCCGGGATCGACTGCGCGTCGGCCAGCGCGTCGAACGCGGCGTCCATGTCGGCCACCGAGGCGTAGCGGGTGAACGTGCCGCTCGTGGGCCCGGTGCCGGTGGTGGGCGGCCCCGCGCAGACCACGGACGCGACCGCGCCCTGCAGCGGCTCGGGTGTGCAGTTGTCCGCGCCGTAACCGGCCGGGAGCTCGCCCAGCAGCCGGTCGGTGTCCGGGGAGCTCGGGGCCGACGTGGGCGGCGTGGTCGAGGGCGGGGCGGCCGGGGTCGTCGTGGGCTGCGCGACCGTGGTGGCCGGGCCGGTCCCGCCGCCGCTGCCGCCGGCGAGCGTGGCCCACACGACGCCGCCCGCCACGAGCGCGACGACGATGAGGACCGCGACGATGATGATCGTGGTGCGGTTGCCCGACGACGGCGGGGGCTGCGGCGGGTAGCCCGGCTGCGCGGGGTGCGACGGGTGCGACGGGTGGCTGGTCCAGCCCGGGTGCTGCCCGCCGGGACCCTGGCCGGGCGGGCCGCCCCAGCCGCCGCCTCCCGCGCCGTAGGCGCCCTGCGGTGGCGCGCCGTAGGCGCCCTGCGACCCCCCGCCGTACCCCTGCGCCGCCGTGCCGTAGGCGCCCTGCGGCGTCGTGCCCCAGGCGGGGGCGGTCTGCCGCGGGGCGGAGTTCCAGCCCGGCGGGATGACGGCCGTGCCGCCGATGACGGCCTGGGGCGTCGGACGCGGGTTCGACGGCTGCGAGGACGCCCCGATCTCGCGCCGGGCCAGCGCCGCGAGGGCGCCCGCGCTGGCCGGGCGCTGCGCCGGGTCCTTCGCCATGCCCTGGGCGACGACCTGGTCCAGCCCGCTCGGCAGGTCCGGCTGCGTCGTGCTGGGGCGCGGCGGCGGGGCGTTGAGGTGGGCGCGCATGAGCGTGGCGAGGTCGCCCTCGAACGGCGGGCGCCCGGTCAGCGACTGGTGCAGCACGCAGGCCAGCGCGTAGATGTCCGCGCGCGGGTCGCCCTCCACCCCGGAGAACCGCTCCGGGGCGATGTAGGCGAGCGAGCCCGGCATCGTGCCGGCCCGGGTGAGCACCGGGTCGTCGCCGGTGCCCTCCTGGGCGCGGGCGATGCCGAAGTCGAACAGGTAGGCGAAGACGTCGCGGTCGACACCGCCGTCGCGCACGCCGGCGAGCAGCACGTTCGAGGGCTTGACGTCGCGGTGCACCAGCCCGGCGGCGTGCGCGGCGTCCAGGGCGGCCGCGATCTGCGACACGACCGACACCGCCGCCTCCGGCGCCATCGCGCCGTTGGCCTTGAGCCAGCTCGCCAGGTCGGTGCCCTCGACCAGGCGCATGTCGAGGAACAGCCGGCCGTCGATCTCGCCGAAGGTGTGGATCGGCACGATGTGCGGCTCGTTGAGCCGCGCCGCGGCGCGGCACTCGCGCCGGAACCGCTCCTGGTACTCCGCGTCCTCGGCCAGGTGCGGCGGCAGCACCTTCAGCGCGACCTGGCGGTCGCGCTCGGTGTCGTGGGCGCGGTAGACCTCGCCCATGCCGCCCCGCCCGAGGAGCTCCTCGATGCGGTACGGCCCGAACGTCGTTCCGAGCACGGGTCCCCCCTCGTTCGCCGGTTCGCGCGCCTCAGCGTACGAAGTCGATGCCGTTCCACCACGAGTACAGCGCGGCGACGTCGCCGGTCTCGGTGTACACGTAGCCCAGTGCGTCGACGCGCTCGTCGGTCCAGACGAGCACGCCCTTGCCGTCGTCGAGGACGTAGCACCCCAGCTCGCCGCCCTCGGTGCCGTCGGTGCGGGTGTAGACGATCCGCACGTTGCCCGCCGTGCCGCAGTCGGCGATGTTCGTCGTCACCTGCGCGTCCGCCTCGTCCACCAGGGTGGCGAAGTCCTGCGCCATGTCCGCGCGCGAGTCGTAGCGGGAGAAGCTCGCGAACTCCGGCCCGGAGCCCACGGACGGCGGGCCCGAGCAGGCCACCGACGCGATGGCCGGGGAGTCCTCGATGACGTCCTCCACGCAGTTGGACGCGTCGTAGCCCTCGGGCAGGTCGGCCAGCAGCTGCGTGACGACGGCCGGGTCGGCCGTCGGCTCGGGGGCCGCGGTGGTGGTGGTGACCGGCGGGGTCGTCGGCTGCGCCACCGCCGTCGTGGTCGTGCCGTCGCCGTCCCCGTCGCCGCCGGTCAGGGTCAGCGCGGCGGCGATCCCGCCGCCGACGAGCACCAGCGCCGCGACGACGCCCGCGACGATCAGCGGGGTGCGGCTCGACCGGCGCGGCGGCGGCGGGTAGCCCGGCTGGGCGGGGTGGGACGGGTGCGACGGGTGGCTGGCCCAGCCGGCCTGCCCGCCGCCGGGTCCCTGGCCGGGGGGCGGCCCGCCCCAGCCCGCGCCACCCCAGGCGCCCTGGGTCGCGGTGCCGTAGGCCCCCTGGGC
>JAPLAT010000233.1 GCA_026393175.1 Pseudonocardiales bacterium | reverse complement strand
GACGCCGCCCACCGCGCGCCCGCGCAGCGCCCCGTCCAGCCCCGCGACGTGGTCGGCGTGCAGGTGGCTGAGCACGACCAGCGCCAGCGACCGGACACCGAGCCGGTCGAGGCAGGCGTCGACCGGGCCGGTGCCGGGCCCGGCGTCGACGAGCACCGCCCGCCCGGGCTCACCGGTGGCCAGGACGAGCGCGTCGCACTGCCCCACGTCGCAGGCCACGGCCGCCCAGCCCGCGGGGGGCCACCCGACCGGCACCACCCGGGTCGGCACGAGCACCAGCGCCAGCCCGAGCAGGACCGCCACCAGCACGGCGCGCCCGCGCCGTGCCCGCCAGACCACGGCCAGCACGACCAGCGCGCCGACCAGCAGCAGCGCCCCCACCGGGCCGTCGGGCCAGGGCAGGGCCGCGTCGGGCACCGCCGCCGCCCGGTCCGCGACGGCGACCAGCCACGTCACCTGCGGGCCGGCCAGCCAGGCGCAGGCCAGCGCGAGCGGCGGGGCGACCGGGGACACCACCGCGGCCAGCACCCCCAGCACCGTCGCGGGCGCGACGGCGGGCACGGCGAGCAGGTTCGCGACCACGGCGACCGGCGCGACCCGGCCGTTCAGCCCGGCGACGACGGGCGCGGTGGCGAGGAACGCCGCGGCGGGCACGGCGAGCGCCTCCGCCGCCCAGCCGGGTACCCCGCGGCGGCGCAGCGCGTGCGCCCACACCGGCGCGAACAGCACCAGCGCGCCGGTGGCCAGCACCGACAGGGCGAAGCCCGCGTCCACCGCCAGCGCCGGGTCGAGCACGAGCAGCGCGAGCACCGCGGCGGCGAGCGCGGGCAGCGCGGAGCGGCCCCGCCCGAGCGCCAGCGCGAGCAGCACGACGGCCGCCATCGCCGCCGCCCGGACCACGCTCGGGGACGGCCGGGCGAGCACCACGAACCCGGCCACGCACGCCGCGCTGAGCAGCGCCGACCACCGGGGGTCGGCGCGTAGCACCCGGGCCAGCGCCAGCACCGCCCCGGCCACGATGGCGAGGTTCGCCCCGGACACCGCGGTGAGGTGCGAGAGCCCGGCCGCCCGGAAGTCGTCCTCCACCTCCGGGGTCTGGGCGCTCGTGTCGCCGACGGCGAGGCCGGGCAGCAGCCCGCCGGGCGCGGGCGGCAGCGCGGCCAGGGCGGCGGTGCGCAGGCCGTCGCGCAGCGCGCCGGCCCCGGTCTGCCACCACGGCGGGGCCGCCACCTCGCCCGGCGGGCCGCGGACCCGCAGCACGGCGATGGTGAGGTCCGGCCGGGCGGCCGGCGCGAGCAGCCCCTCGGCCGTGACGGCCTGCCCCGGCAGGAGCTCCGCCCACCCCGGAGCGGGCCCGATGAGCAGCACCCGTCCCCCGGTGCTCCAGTCGCCCGCGCCGACCGTGGCCCGCTCCAGCACGGCGGGCACCAGCACCTGCGTCGGCCCGCCCGGCGTCGCGCCGTACGCGGCGGTGCGGATCGCCCGCGGGTCGTCACGCACGACGACCCGCAGCGTCGCCGCCGCCCCGGCCGTGGCCGGCTCGCGCAGCGGGTGCAGGCCGACGAGCAGCCCGTGGGCGGCCACCACCAGCCCGGCGGCCGCCGCGCACGCGGCCGCCGCCCGGACCCCGGCGCGGGAACCGCCGCCCGCCGCCAGGCCACCGGGACCCCGGCGATCGCCCGCCCGCACGCCGCGCGGTGCCCGGGCGACGAC
>JAPLAT010000296.1 GCA_026393175.1 Pseudonocardiales bacterium | reverse complement strand
CCGCCACCACCCACGCCGCCGCGACGGCGAGCCCGGCCGCGCGCAGGGCGCCGGGCTGGGTGAGCAGCAGCGGCGCCGCGGCCAGCACCGCCGCCGCCGCGGCCGCGACCGGGACGAGTCCGCCCGGGGCGGCCGGTGCCGGGGCCGGGGCGGTGGTCGCGTCCACCGGTCACTCCGCCCGCAGCACGTGCCCGATGCGCAGCCGCGCGGCGACCCGCCCCGGCCACGCGGCGAGCGCGTTGCTCAGGAGCACGGCCACGGGGACGGCCAGCAGCAGCGCCGCGAGCGCCACCGGGGCCTCGTACTGCAGCGGGGTGATGTCGGCGACGAACCGCCACAGCACCCGGCCCGCCGCCACCCCCAGCGGCAGGCCGAACAGCAGCCCGACCCCGGCCAGCACCGTCGCCTGGGTGACGACGACGGCGCGGACCTGCCCGCGGGTCATGCCGCAGGCCCGCAGGACCGCGACGTCGTGGCGGCGCCTGCGCACCGCCGTGGCGAGCGCGTGCCCGACGGCGCCCAGCGCGAGCAGCCCCAGGAACCCGCCCAGGACGACGGGCAGCACCTGCACGTTGCGGATCACCGCGGCCTCCTCCAGCGGCGGGGTGACCTGGATCGGGAACGTGTCGAACCCGGCGGCGGGCAGGTCGAGGGCGGCGGCGACGTCGGTGCCCAGCCGGGCGGCGACCGCCTCCGGGTCGGCCCCGGGCACGAGCGCGACGTAGAGCGGGTGGAACTTGAAGCCGTCGATCAGGCCCGCGTAGCCGGCCGGGGTGACCCAGCCGCCGTCGTCGTAGTTGTTGTGCCCGGCGTAGGGCACGAACGCGATGCCGGTCACGGTGAGCGTCGCCGACCCGGCGGTCCCGGTCATCGGGACCCGGTCGCCGAGCCCCACCCCGAGCTGCTCCGCGCTGGCCGGGGCCAGCGCGACCTCGTCGGGTGCGGCCGGCATCCGGCCCGACAGCACGACCGTCGGGTACGGCGCGCGCCCGGTGGCCCCGCTCGCGAACAGGCTGACCGCGCCGCCGGGGGTGTCGACGACGCCCTCCCGCGCGTCGAGCACGGCGGCGACGTCGGGGTCGGCGGCGATCGCGTCCAGCAGGGGCGGCCCGGTCGGCAGGTGGTCCTCGCCGTTGAACCCGACGAAGGTCTCCAGGGCGTGGGTCTGGCCGAACCGGGCCGGGTTGGCGGCCGCCTCGGCCACCCCGGCCGAGAACGTCAGCGCCCCGAGCACGCCGAGCACCCCGGTGACGGCGCCGACGAGCGCGGGCCGCACCGGCAGCGCCGAGCGGCCCCGGCCGGGCTCCAGGGCGAACCGCACCCCGACCAGCACAGGCACCGGCAGCCCCGCCCGGGCCGCGAACGCCGCCACCGCCGACGGCCGGGCGCGGCCCTCCCGGCGGGCGGCCAGGGCCAGCGCGGTCGAGCCGAGCACCCCGGCCGCGAGCAGCGCCAGCAGCAGCGCGGACCCGGCGCCGAGCACCAGCGGGTCGACCGACGGGCCCGGGGCGGGCTCGAACAGCGCCGCCGACCCGACCGGGAACAGCGGCGACGCGGCCACCGCCCCGGCGACCCCGAGGGCCACCCCGGCCGTCGCGGCGAGCAACGGGGCACCTGCCGCGACCGGGAGCGCGCCGCGCCGGTCCAGGCCCAGCGCGCGCAGCACCGCCACGTCGCCGACGGCCGCGCTCGCGTACCGCGCCACCGCCTGCCCGACCAGCACCACCGCGGCGGCCAGCGCGGCCACGGCGAACGCGAGCAGGCTCCCGGCCTCGAACCGCAGCGTGTCCCGGACCGTCGCCGCGGTCTCGGTCTGCACGAACATCTCGATGTCGGGCCGGCCGCTGACCTGCGCCACCCCCGCGCGGAAGGCCGCGATCGCGGCCGGGTCGTCGCGCTCGAGCCGGACGAGCGCGTTGAGGTTGTTCACCTGCGGGTCGCCCAGCAACTCGCCCGGGTACCGCGCGAGCAGCCCCGCCGAGGGCTGCACGCCGCCGGCCGAGGACGGCTTGTCCCCGAACCAGAACGACCGGCCCACCCCGACGATCGCGGCCTCGACCACCGGGCCCTCCGCGGTGGCGGGCCGGTCCGGGCTCTCGGCGAACTGGCCCGCACCGAACAGCCCCAGCGCCACGGTGTCCCCGACGCCCTTGCCGTAGGTCTCCACGAACCGCGGCGTGACCAGCACCTCGTCGGCCCGCGCGGGGTCGGGCAGGCGCCCCTGCAGCACCACCGGCCGCTCGACGGTGTCCATGGCGGCGGCGTCCATGGGGAAGCCGTCGGGCCAGGTCTCGGGCGCGATGTCGTCCACGCGGTAGGTGGTCACCGCGAACTCCGCCAGCGCCACGACCCCGGGCAGCGCCCGCACCGCGTCCCAGTCGAAGCCGACCTCGTTGGGCAGGACGGCGACCGTCGCGGGGAGGGTGACCTCGAGCAGCCGGTCCAGCGACGTCGCCGCCCGCCGGGCGCCCGCCGTGGCGGCGAGCACCGTCGCGGCGCTGAGCGCGACGAGCAGGGCGAGCACCAGCAGCGGGCGCCACCGGCGCCGCAGCTTCAGGCGCAGCCAGAACGCGGTCATCGCGCGCCGCCGGGGTCCGGGGACGCCGCGGCCCACCCCGCCGCCGGGACGGGCACGGCGGCCGGCTCCGGGACGACCCGGCCGTCGCGCATCCGCACGACCCGCTGCGCGCCCGCCGCGACCTCGGCCGCGTGGGTGACCATGACGATCGTCTGGCCGTCGGCGTGCAGCCTGCGGAACAGCTCCAGCACCTCCAGGCCGCCCTCGCTGTCCAGCGCGCCGGTGGGTTCGTCGGCCAGCCGCAGGGCGGGCTCGTGGGCCCGCGCCCGGGCGAGGGCCAGCCGCTGGCGCTGGCCGCCGGAGAGCACCGCGGGCACCTGCCCGGCCCGGTCGCCCAGGCCGAGCAGGTCGAGCAGGTCGCGGGCCCGCGACTCCGCGGCCCGCCGCCGCAGGCCGTGCAGCATCGCCGGCAGCACGATGTTGTCCAGCGCGGACACGCCGTCGAGCAGGTTGAAGAACTGGAACACCACGCCCACGTGCCGGCGACGGAACCGGGCGAGGTCGTCCTCGTCGCGCCCGTCGATCCGCTCGCCCGCCACCTCGACGGTCCCGTCGTCGACGGTGTCCAGCCCCGCGACGACGTTGAGCAGCGTGGACTTCCCGCAGCCCGAGGGGCCCATCAGGGCGACGAACTCGCCGGGCGCGACGTCGAGGTCGACGCCGCGCAGCGCGCGCACCGGGGCGAGCTCGGCGGCGAACGTGCGCCGGGCGCCGCGCACCCGGACGGCCGGGACCGCGGCGGCGGGGACGGGGGAGGGGAGGGTCATGTCGTGCTCTCCGCTTCGCTCGGCCGGTGGGCCCTGACCGGGGACTCGCGCCCCTGCACCGCACGGTTACCGGGTGTGGACCACCGTGATGCGCTCCATGGCCGGGAAGCCTGGCGCGGCACCGGTCCGGCCGGGAGGGTGCGGGCCGCCCGGGGCGGGGGGTGCTGGCCCCCCGCGGTCGCCCGGGCCCGCGGTGTGATCGTTCTCACCGCCCGCGCCCGGGACCCCGTCCGGGGGCCGCCGTGCCGCGCGCCGACGTGGCGGCGCAGGACGCGCAGCTCACCGCCGCGCAGCGACAGCTCGCCGACGCCTGCGGCCGGGCGATCCCCGACGACGCGCCGGTGTGCGCGACGCGCTGCGGCGTCCGGTGCCCAGCCGTCTCGCCCCGGCCCGCGCGGACGACGCGCTGCCGGCCGTCGGGCGTCGCGACGGCGAGCGCTGTGTGGTCGGTCGCACACCGCGCGTCACGACCGCGATCCAGGGGGCGGTTCTCCCGGTGCGCCGAACGGGCGCGTCGCGCGCGCCGCCGCCGGGGCGGTCGTGGTATCACCCGATGGGGTGGTCCTGCGCAGAAACGCACAGGTGGCACCCCCCGTTCCCCCTCGGCGCCCGGTCGTGGGTACGTTCGGAGAACACCCTGGGAGGAAGCCCTCGGGGACCCATGTGACGACAGCGGTACGACGACGACGGAGGAGACCGTGGCCCTTCCCCAACTGACCGAGGAACAGCGTGCGGCCGCGCTGCAGAAGGCGGCCGAGGCACGCCGGGCCCGGGCCGAGTGGAAGGCCCGCCTCAAGGGCGGCGGGACGACCCTCGAGGAGGTGCTCAAGGAGGCCGACACCGACGAGGTGCTCGGGAAGATGAAGGTCTCCGCGCTGCTCGAGGCCCTGCCCGGCGTGGGCAAGGTCCGCGCCGCGCAGATGATGGAGCGCCTGGAGATCGCCCCGAGCCGCCGCCTGCGCGGTCTGGGCGACCGGCAGCGCAAGGCCCTGCTCAGCGAGTTCGCCTGAGCGCATGAGCGGTACCGACGGGCCCGGGAGGGGGCGGCTGGTCGTGCTGGCCGGCCCCTCCGGCGTCGGCAAGAGCAGCGTCGTCCGGGAGCTGCGCGCGCTGCTGCCCGAGCTGTTCTTCTCGGTGTCGGCCACCACCCGGGCCCCGCGGGCGGGCGAGGTCGACGGGGTGGACTACCACTTCGTCGGCCCCGCCGGCTTCGACGACATGATCGCCCGCGGCGAGCTGCTGGAATGGGCCGAGATCCACGGCGGCCTGCAGCGCTCCGGCACCCCCCGGGGCCCGGTCGAGCACGCGCTCGACGGGGGGTTGCCGGTGCTCGTCGAGGTGGACCTGGCCGGCGCCAGGGCCATGAAGGCGGCCCTGCCCGAGTCGGTGACGGTGTTCCTGGAACCGCCGTCGCTGGAGGAGCTGGAGCGCCGGTTGCTCGGCCGGGCCACCGAGACGCCCGAGGCGTTCGCGCGCCGGCTGCGCACCGCCCGCGAGGAGATGGCCGCCCGCGACGAGTTCGACGTCTGCGTCGTCAGCGACGAGCCGCGGGCCGTCGCGGCCCGGTTGGTAGAGTTGCTGGTCGGAAGCCGTACACATCCCCTGGAGTCTTCTTCGTGAGCATGCCGCTGACCGCCCCCGTCGCCGGGGCCCTCCCCGAGGGCATCACCAACCCGCCGATCGACGACCTGCTCGGCCAGGTCAGCTCGAAGTACGCGCTGGTCATCTACGCGGCCAAGCGCGCGCGCCAGATCAACGACTACTACTCCCAGCTCGGCGAGGGCCTGCTGGAGTACGTCGGGCCGCTCGTCGAGCCCGGCCCGCGCGAGAAGCCGCTGTCCATCGCCATGCGCGAGATCCAGGCCGGCATGCTCGAGCACACCGAGGGCGAGCAGTAGGCGCACGGCCGAGCCTGCGAGGGCGTCCATGAGCGAGGCCTCCCCGCCCCCGCGGGTGCTGCTCGGCGTGGCCGGCGGGATCGCCGCGTACAAGAGCGCGGAACTGCTGCGCCGGCTCACCGAGACCGGCCACTCCGTGCGCGTGCTGCCCACGGCGTCCGCGCTGGAGTTCGTCGGCGCCGCCACGTTCGAGGCCCT
>JAPLAT010000251.1 GCA_026393175.1 Pseudonocardiales bacterium | reverse complement strand
ACCGACCCGCTCGACGTGCTGCGCCCCGTCACCGACGCCCGCCGCGTCCGCGCCGTCGTCGAGGCCGTGCGCCGGGTCCGGCTCGGCCCGGAGGTGCGGCAGTACTGCGTCGAGCTGGTCGGCGCCACGCGCCGCCTCGCCGAGCTGCGCCTCGGCGCCTCCCCCCGCGCCACGCTGCAGCTCGTCCGCGCGGCCAAGGCCCAGGCCGCGCTGGCCGGGCGCAGCTACGTCGTGCCCGACGACGTGCAGGCCGTCGCCGTCCCGGTGCTCGCGCACCGCCTGCTGCTCACCGCCGACGCCCAGGCCGCGCGCCGGTCGGCCACCGACATCGTGCGGGGCCTGCTGGGCCGCCAGCCCGTGCCCGGCCCGGCCCGCGGCGCCTGACGGTGGCGGTGCGCGGCGGGGCGGCGGGCGGCCGGTTCTCCGGCCTCACCACGCGCGGGCGCTGCCTGCTCGCGGCGGGGGCGGCGACGGCCGTGTCGGCCCTGGTCCTCGACGAGCGCGACCTGCTGCGCGTCGGCGCGTTCGTGGCGCTGCTCCCGCTGCTGGCGCTGCTCCTGGCCGACCGCACCCGCCGCGCGGTCCGCGCCGAGCGCACCCTCGTGCCCGAGCGGGTGCCGGCCGGGTCGGAGGTCGCGGTCGAGCTGCGGGTCACCGGCGGCCCGCTGCTCGGCGCGGTGCGGCTCACCGACGTCGTCCCGGACGCCGCGGGCCCGGTGCCCGCCGCGCCGCCCCGCTTCACCGTGCACCGGCTCTCCGCCCGCACCGGCGCCCTGCTGAGCTACCCGCTGGTGCCGCCGCAGCGCGGGGTGCACCGCATCGGGCCGCTCACCGGCCGGGCCACCGACCCGCTGGGCCTCGCCGAGTTCGAGCGCGAGCTCGCCCCGGCCTCCCGGCTCGTCGCGCTGCCCCGGGTCGTCGCGCTGCGCGGCCGGGCGCACGCGCTCGGGTCCGGCGAGGGCACCCCCGGCGCCGCGCTCGCCCACCAGGGGCCGGGACGCTCGGACGTGCTCGTCCGGCCCTACCGCCACGGCGACGAGCTGCGGCGGGTGCACTGGCGCAGCACCGCCCGGCACGACGAGCTGATGGTGCGGCTCGAGGAACGGCCGTGGCGCAGCACCACCACCGTCCTGCTCGACCGCCGCGACTCCGCCCACCGCGGGCGCGGCGCGGGCTCCAGCCTGGAGACCGCGATCAGCCTCGTCGCGAGCGTGTGCGCGCACCTCACCGGCCGCGGCGACGTGATCGAGGTCGTCACCGAGGACGGCGCGCCGCTGGGCACCGCCACCGGCGGGGTCGACGCCCTGCTCGACGCACTCGCCGCGCTGCGCCCTGCCGCGCGCACCGACCTGTCCGGCCCGCCGCTGAACGGCGACGTCCTCGCCGTGCTCGGCGCGCTCGGCCCCGGCGGGGTCGAGGCGCTGGTCACGCGGGTGCCCGCGGGCGGGCACGCGGTGCTGCTGGACGTCGACTCCTGGGAGCGGTCCACCACGCCGGGCTCGGCGGGCGCCGCGGCGCAGGCGCTGCGCTCCGCGGGCTGGCACGTCTCCGTCGTGGCCGAGGGCACCGCCCCGGACCGCGTGTGGGACGACCTCGTCGCGGCGGCCCGGCCGTGACCCTCACCAGCCCCCCGCCCGTGCGCCCCGCCGCGCCCCCGCCCGAGGTCGTCGCCGGCCGCACCCCGTGGCTCGCGACCGTCGCGGCCGGGCTGGCCGTGCTGCTCGCCGCCGCGCCGGTCTCGGCCGTCGTGCAGGGGCCGGGCTGGCTGCTGTCCGCGAGCGCCGCCGTCGGCGTGGTCGTGGGCATCGGCCTGGTCGCCGCGCTCGCCCTCCCGGCCGGGCGCAGCCCCGCGGTCACGGTCGCGCTGGCCCAGGTGGCCGGGCTGCTGGTGCTGCTCACCGCGCTCTACTCCGACGACGGCGTGCTCGGGCTGTTCCCCGGGCCGGCCGCGCTCGGCGACATGGGCGCCCTGCTCGCCGGGGCCGGGGCGCAGATCGACACGGGGACCGCGCCGGTGCCGGGCACGCCGGAGATCCTGTTCCTGGTCACGGCCGCGCTCGGGCTGCTCGCCGTCGCCGTGCACCTCGCCTCCGTGGGCGCGTCCGCGCCCGCCGCGGGCGGGGTCCCGCTGCTCGCCGCGTTCGCGGTGCCCGCGGCGCTGGCCGACGACCTGCTCCCCTGGTGGACCCTCGCCGCGGCCGCCGCCGGGTTCGGCCTGCTGCTGGTGGCCCCGGACGGCAACCGCCGCCAGCTGCCCGGCGGTATCGCGCTCGTCGCGGGCGCGTCGGCGGTCGCACTGGTCGTCGGCCTGCTGGGCGCCTTCGTGGGCACGGCCGGGCGGTTCGACCCCGACGGCGGGTCGGGCGGCGGGGCCGGGGCGATCGGCCTCAGCCCGTTCACCGCGCTGCGCGGCCAGCTGGAGCAGAGCACCCCCACCGAGCTGTTCACGGTGCGCGGGCTGCCGCAGCCGACCTACCTGCGCGCGCTCACCCTGGCCTCCTACGAGTCCGGCGTCGGCTGGCAGGCGGTGCGGCCCGGGCCGGGCGTCGACGCGGCGGGCCCGCTGCCCGCGCCGCTCGGGCCGGGCACCCAGGCCGACGTCGCGGTGGAGAACCTGGGCTTCCGCGACTACTGGCTGCCCCTCTACGGCACGCCCGTGGCCACCGGCGGGCTCCCGGAGGGCCGGTGGGCCTACGACGAGCCCAGCGGCATCGCCTACAGCGCCCGGCCCGCCGAGCAGGAGGCGTGGTCGCAGCGCGCGTTCCTGCCCACCCCCAGCGCGCAGGATCTGCGCGCGGCGCCGCTGCCCGGGGCCGACGGCCCCGGCGCGATCTACGCCAACGTGCTCGGCGTCGACCCCCGGGTCACCGAGCTGGCGCAGGAGGTCACGGCCGAGGCCGGCACCCCGTTCGACCGCGCGCTGGCGCTGCAGGAGTACTTCACCGGCCCGGAGAGCCCCTTCAGCTACGACCTCGCCACCGCCCCGCCGGCCGGGGACGACGCGCTCGTGGAGTTCCTCACCGTCGGCAGGGTCGGCTACTGCGAGCAGTTCGCCTCGGCGATGGCGGTCATGCTGCGCACCGTCGGCGTCCCGGCGCGGGTGGCCGTCGGGTTCACCGCGGGCACCGTCGACGGCGACGCCCGCACCATCTCCACCTCCGACGCCCACGCCTGGGTCGAGGCGTGGTTCCCCGGGCTGGGCTGGACGACGTTCGACCCGACCCCGCTCACCGACGGGCGGGCGATCGTGCCGCCCTACGTCGAGGAGGCCAGGGCCGAGGCCGCCGCGGGCGGTCAGGCCCCGCAGGCCCTGCCCACGCCCGAGCAGGCACCCCTCCCCTCGGCGACGCCCGACGCGACGACGGAGGACCCGCTCGCGGGCGACGTCCCGACGGTCGCCGACGACGGCGGCGTCCCCCTCTGGCCGTTCGCCGTACCGGTCGTGCTCGCGGCGCTGCTGCTCCTGCCGATGGTCCTGCGTGCGCGGGCCCGGCGGGCGCGCACCGCGGCCGCGG
>JAPLAT010000023.1 GCA_026393175.1 Pseudonocardiales bacterium | reverse complement strand
CGCTGCGGCCCGCCCCGGCGACGTCCGGGCCGGTGGCCGACGGCCTGCCCCGGCCCCTCCCGCACCAGCCCGTCGCGCACCGGCCCGTCGCGCACCGGCCCGTCGCGCACCGGCCCGTGCCGGTCGTGCCGGTGCTGCTGCACCGGGCGGAGCCGGTGCGCCCACGCCTGGTCGCCGGGCGGGAGTTCCGGCTGGCCGGTGATCCCCCGGCCCGGCCCCCCGCGCCGCGGCGGCCGCGCCTCGCCCCGGTCCCGGACGGGCCGGCCGCCGCGGACACCGGTGGCGCCGACGACGAGGCGATCGAGGACCTCGACCGGCCACCCGCCCGCCGGGTGCGGCGGCGGACGGGGTGACGCCGGTGCTCCGCTCCCCGCTGCCGGCCGCGCTGGCCGCCGTCACCGGGCTGCTCCTGCTCGGCGCGGCCCCGGCCGAGGAGGTGGCCGACCCGACGTCGGGCGTCGACGCCGCCGCCGTGCCCGCCGCGGCGCGGGACTGGCTGCCGCTCGTGGGCGAACTCTCCGCCACCGGCTGCCCGGAGCTGCCGCCGGTGTGGATCGTCGCGCAGGTCCAGGTCGAGTCGGCCTGGGACCCGGATCTGGTCGCCGGGGAGGCAGGCGGCCCGGCCGGGCTGCTGCAGTTCGACCAGGACAACTGGGTCGCGGCCGGCGGGGAGCCCTGGTCGTCCGACCCGCCCGGGCCCGACGACGCCGTCACCGACCCCGAGGAGCACCTGCGCGTCGCGGTGCCGTGGCTGTGCGCGAACCTGCGCGCGGTCACCGGGCACCTGGAGGCGTCCGGCAAGACCGCGGAGCCCCTCGACGCGATGCTGGTCTGCCACCTGGCCGGGTGCGGCCGCGTCGCGGGCAGCGCCACCGGGGTGCCCGTCGCCGGGGAGGCGCGCTGCGCGGAGCGGTGCGCCGAGGTGGTCCGCGCCTACGTCGACGCGGTGCACGCCGAGGTCGACGCGTTCACCGCCGACGCCGGGCCGGCCGAGGACGCCCCGGCCGCCCCCGTGGAGGAGGCGGCACCGGCCGTCCCCGAGCCGTGGACCGGCGGCTCCACCGGCTGCGAGCTCGCCGACCCGACCGGGGACGGGTGCGTGACGGGGGCGGCGCTGCACGGCTTCGAGTCGGCCACGGCCGTGTTCGGCGACTGGCGGGACGGCCCGGTGATCCGGAACGCCGGCTGCTGGGACGAGCACGCCTGGAACCCGCGCAGCGACCACCCTCGGGGCCGCGCCTGCGACCTGTTCGCCACCGGGGCGGGCCGGTTCGCGGAGGGGGCCGAGCTCGAGGCGGGCTGGCAGGTCGCCGAGTGGTTCCGCGCCCACGCCGACCCGCTGCAGGTCAAGTACCTGATCTGGCAGGGCCGGTACTGGGACCCGGGCGTCGCCGACGACGGCGGCTGGGGCCGCCGCTACACCGGTGGGGGCGTCTACGACACCCGCAACGCGACCGGCGGGCACTACGACCACATCCACGTCAGCTTCCGGGAGTGAGCCGATGACCCGCCTCCCCCTGCTCGCCGCCTGCGCCGTCGTGGCGGTGCTCCTCGGGGCGCTGCTGCTGACCGGCGGCGCCACCCCCGCCCCTCCGGACGGCGACGGGCCCGGCCCCCTGGTGGGCCCCGTCGTCGGCACCGACGACCGGGCGGCGCTCGACGCGGAACCGGTGCTCCGCGGCCCGGACGCCCCGCCCACGGACCCGGGCGCCGTGCTCACCGACCCCGAGGCCACGGTCCGCGCCTACCTCGCCGCCGCGCTGGGCACCGAGGCCGGGGACGCGGGCCGCACGCACCTGCGGGCCGCGCCCTACGCGGTGCCCGGCACCGGCCCGGCCACCGTCGGTGTGCTGGTGCTCGACGCCCCGCCACCCGGCCAGGCGCGCACCGCGACGGTCCGCGGGCTCGACCTCGTCGCCGCGGACCGGGGTGACCGCAGGCGGGGGTACCGCGCCCTCGTCGAGACGCGCACCGGCCCGCCCGGCGGACCGTTCGCCACCGCCGCCGTCACCCGCTCGGTGGTCGTCGCCCGCGGGCCCGACGGCCGCTGGCTGGTGGCCGCCGACGCACCCGAGAACCCCGACCTCGTCGCAGGCGAGGACTGAGGAGGACCCGTGAACCTGGACCAGATCGAGGACCTGCTCCGTCGCTACCTGTCGGCGGGCATCGCCGTGGTGGTGGTCCTCGTCTCCCCCGTGACGGGTGGCGGCACGGCGGGACCCTCCACCGCGGACGTGGCGGCCGTCCGGCCCGGCGGGGACGGCGAGGTCGACATCGTCGAGGCCACGCCGCGCGGCACCCCGGCCCCGGACGATCCCGCCGCCGACCCCTGGGACCGCACCCCGGCCGGCGAGGACCCCGACGGCACCGGCGACAGCAGCGGCGACGACTCCGGCTACGGCACCGCCGGCAGCAACGACAACGCCGGCGACAGCGACGACGACAGCGACACCGGTACCGGTACCGGCACCGGCGACAGCGACAGCGCAACCGGCGACACAGGGACCGGCGACAACAGCACGGGCGAGAGCGGCACGGGCGAGAGCGGCACGGGCCCTGGCGACAACACCGGCACCGGCGACGACAGCGGCGGCGACGCCGGAACCGAGACCGACACCGAGACCGGCAGTGGCCCCGACAACGGCGACACCAGCACCGGCGGGGACGACAACGGGACCGGCGAGAGCGACACCGGCGACAGCACCACCGGCCCGCCCACCGATACGGCACCGGACACCACCCCCGACGAGGCGGGCGAGGCGGACGACCCCGCCCCGGCCGAGGCGTCCGGGGCCGGGAGCACGACGGCCGCCGAGCGGTTCGGGTGGGGCACCCCGGTGCAGGCCGAGGAGTTCTCCTCCACCCGGCTGACCGGCTGGACCGCCTACGAGGGCACCGGCCACGACGGGCGGGGCAGGCGCTCCCCCGACGCCCTGACGGTGCGCGACGGCGTCCTGACCATCACCGGGGACGCCGAGGGCACCACCGGTGGTCTGGCCTGGGGCGGCGGGCAGCGCTACGGCCGCTGGGAGGGCCGGGTGCGGGCACCGGCCTCGGACCCCTCGTACAACGCGCTGCTGCTGCTGTGGCCCGACGCCGACGACTTCCCCGTCGGCGGCCAGGTCGACTTCATGGAGATGCTCGACCCCACCCGGCGGACCACGGACTTCTTCCTGCACTACGGCCCGGACGACGACCAGGTCCACAGCCGGGTGCGGGTCGACGGGACGGCCTGGCACCACTGGGCCGTCGAGTGGACCCCCGAGGCGATCACCGGGTACGTCGACGGCGAGGAGTGGTTCCGCAGCACCGACCCCGCGACGTTCCCGCCCGGTCCGATGCACCTGTGCGTGCAGCTGGACTGGTTCCCCGAGGGGACGGGGACGGTGCGCGAGTCGCGCATGGATGTCGACTGGGTGCGGCAGTACGCCCTCGACGGGGCGGCGGAACCGGACTCCGGCCCCTGAACGCGGACCGGGGCCCCGGCCACTCGGCCAGGACCCCGGTACCGTTTCCCGAACTGACGCGCCGCTCCCACCACGAAGCGACGAGACAGAGGTTAGCCTAACCTCTGTTCCGCACGCAAGAGGCTTCTCGCCCCGCCCGCGCGCCGGGCCAGCACCGCGGCCACCACCAGCACGGACAGCAGCGTGACCGCACCCCCGAGCAGCAGCGGGGCCCGCCCGCCGTACACCTCGGCGAGCAGTCCGAGCAGGGGCGCGCCGACCGGGGTGCCGCCGAGGAACAGCAGGATGTAGAGCCCCATCACCCGCCCGCGCAGTGCCGGCTCCACCGACATCTGGACGAGCGAGTTCGCCGCGGTGGTGAACGTGAGCGCGGCGAGGCCCAGCGGCACCATCACCACGCACGCGGCCAGGTAGCCCGGCACCGCCCCGGCCACGACGACGAGCACCCCGAAGGCGAGGGCCGCGCCGACCACCAGCCGCAGGCGCGGCCGCCGGGAGCGGCGCGCCGCCAGCACCGCCCCGCCGACCGACCCGACGGCCAGCAGGGTCGTCAGCAGGCCGTAGGCGTCCGCGCCGAGCCCGAAGACGTTGCGGGTGAGCAGCGGCAGGGTCAGGAAGAAGTTGATGCCGAACGTCGACACGAGGAACACCAGCGTCAGCACGGCGACGAGGTCCGGCCGGCCGCGCACGTAGCGCAGCCCCTCGCGGAGCTGTCCCGGCGCGCGGGACACCGGGTCCCCGCGGAACAGCCGGGCCGGGTCCATGAGCGCCAGCCCGGTGATCACCGCCGCGAAGCTGACGGCGTTGACGAGGAACACCCAGCCGGTGCCGGTGAGACCGATCATCACGCCGGCCACCGACGGGCCGACGATCCGCGCCAGGTTGAACGTCAGCGAGTTGAGCGCGACCGCGTTGCCGAGCTGGTCCGGCCCGACCAGCTCCGAGACGAACGACTGGCGCACCGGCACGTCGAGGGCGGAGAAGCAGCCCAGCAGCAGGCACAGCACGTACACGTGCCACAGCGCGACGACCCCGCTCACGACGGCCACGCCGAGCACGAGCGCGCACAGCCCCATCGCGCCCTGCAGCACCATCAGCGCGCGGCGCTTGTCCAGCCGGTCGGCGAGCACGCCGCCCCACAGCGACAGCACCAGCGTCGGCGAGAACTGCAGCGCCGCGGCGACGCCGAGCGCGGAGGCGCTGCCGCCGGAGAGGTCGAGCACCAGCCAGTCCTGGGCGACGCGCTGCATCCAGGTGCCGGCCAGCGACACGATCTGCCCCCCGGCGAAGAGGCGGTAGTTCGGGACGGCCAGCGAGGCGAAGGTGGATCGCCGCCCCGCTGCGGGGGAGTCGAGGACGGCGGGCACATACTTAGCTTACGTCAACTGAACAGCGCGCGGAGCGGTCCCACGGCGAAGTACGCCACGAACGCGGCGGCCACCACCCACATCAGCGGGTGCACGGTGCGCGCCCGGCCGGTCCCCGCGGCGAGCAGGACGTAGGACACGAACCCGGCCCCGATGCCGTTGGCGATGGAGTAGGTGAACGGCATGACGACGATCGTCAGGAACGCGGGCAGCGCCACCCGGAACTCCGAGAAGTCGATCTCGGCGATCTGCCGCATGATCAGCGCCCCGACCACGACGAGGGCCGGGGCCGCCGCCTCGATCGGAACGATCGAGTAGAGCGGGGTGAAGAACATCGCGAGCAGGAACAGCACCCCGGTGACGACGTTCGCCAGCCCCGTCCGCGCGCCCTCGGCGATGCCCGACGCGGACTCGACGTAGACCGTGTTCGACGACGACGACGCCACCCCGCCGGCCACGGCCCCCGCGCCCTCGACGATCAGCGCGCGCCCGACGCCGGGCAGCTGCCCGTCCTTCCCGACGAACCCCGCCTGCTTGCCCAGGCCGGTCATCGTGCCCATGGCGTCGAAGAAGTTGGCCAGCACGAGCGTGAACACGAGCAGCACGACGGTGATCAGGTCGAGCCGGGCGAACGCGCCGAGGGACACGGCGCCGACCAGCGACAGGTCCGGCACGCCCACGACGCTGTCGGGCAGCACGGGCACCGACAGCGCCCAGCCCTGCGGGTTGGTCCCGGCCGACGGGCCGACGCGGACGATCGCCTCGACCACCACCGCGAGCACGGTCGTGACGAGCACGCCCAGCAGGATCCCGGCGCGCACGCCGCGCGCCACGAGCAGCGAGGTGACCAGCAGCCCGACCACGAACACCGCCGTCGGCCACGACGCGATGGAGCCGCCGATGCCGAGCCCGACCGGCACGGTGGTGTTCGCGGCGTCGGCGATGCGGCGGACGAACCCCGCGTCGACCAGCCCGATGAACGCGATGAACAGCCCGATGCCGACGGCGATCGCGGCCTTGAGCTCCGGCGGCACGGCGTTGAACACGGCCGTGCGGAACCCGGACACGGCCAGCAGCACGATCACCAGTCCGTTGACGGCCACGAGCCCCATCGCCTCGGGCCAGGTCACCAGCGGGGCGATCGTCACCGCGACGAGCGTGTTGATGCCGAGCCCGGTCGCGATCGCGAACGGGTAGTTGGCGACGAGCCCGAACAGGACGGTCATCACGCCGGCCACCAGCGCGGTCACGGCCGCGACCTGCGGCACGGCCAGGACGGCGCCGGTGACATCGGCCTTCGCGCCGGGGCCGTCGGCCGAGAAGCTGCCCAGGATGAGCGGGTTCAGCACGATGATGTAGCTCATCGTCACGAACGTGACGAGCCCTCCGCGGAACTCGGTACCGACGGTGGAGCCGCGTTCGGCGACGCGGAAGAGGCGCTCGATCACGACGGCACCCTAGATCGCGTCCTAGGGTGGCGCCCGTGGTGAACCCCCCGCCCCTGCCCCGCCGGCTGTCGGACATGCCGACCATCGTCGGGCTGGGCTCGCTGCTCTGGGCGGTCGCGGCGGTGCTGCTGCTGCTCGCCGGCCGCACCGACGTGTGGTTCGCCACCTGCGTCGCCGGCGCCGTGCTGGGTGGTGTCGGCCACGGCATCTTCCGCTGGCAGCGCGCGGCCGCCCGCCGCGGCTCCCGGGGCGCCCAGCAGGGGCTGTGACGGCGTGGTGAGGGGCCTACGCTGCCGCCCATGACCGCCGACCGTCCCACCGCCGTCGTCACCGGCGCCAGTTCCGGCATCGGAGCCGCCACCGCCCGCGCCCTGTCCGCCGCCGGGTTCCACGTCGTGCTCGGCGCGCGGCGCACCGACCGGCTCGCCGAGGTCGCCGCGGAGATCGACGGCACGGCCGTGCGGCTCGACGTCACCGACGCGGCATCGGTGGCCGCGTTCGCCGCCGCCGTGCCCGAGTGCCGCCTGCTGGTGAACAACGCGGGCGGCGCGAAGGGCATGGAGCCGGTCGCCGAGGCCGACGAGGACGCCTGGCGCTGGATGTTCGAGACGAACGTGATCGGCACCCTGCGCGTGACGAAGGCGCTGCTCCCGGCGCTGATCGCGTCCGGTGACGGGCACATCGTCACCGTCACCTCGATCGCGGCGCTGGAGCCCTACGACAACGGGGCGGGCTACACCGGCGCCAAGCACGCGCAGGCGATGCTGCACCGCACGCTGCGCGGGGAGCTGCTCGGGCAGCCGGTCCGGCTCACCGAGATCCTCCCCGGCATGGTCGAGACGGAGTTCTCGCTGGTCCGCTTCGACGGCGACGCCGAGCGCGCCGACGGCGTCTACCGCGGGCTGACGCCGCTGACGGCCGACGACGTCGCGGACGTCATCGCGTTCGCGGCCACCCGCCCGAGCCACGTCAACCTGGACCAGATCGTCATGAAGCCCCGCGCCCAGGCCCTGACCAGGCACGTCACGGCGGGCCCGCCTCACACGGTGGCCCGGATCCCGCAGATGGTCGGGTTGGCCCGGAAGTCCGCCCAGAACGCCGCACCCCGGTCCTCGACGGCCTCCGCCGGGAGCACGGGCGCCACGAGCGCCACCGACCGGAAACCCGCGGACCGGAACGCCTCCACGATCGGTCCGGCCTCCCAGAACGTCGCCCGGAACGAGACCGGCGGGTCCACGTGGGCCACGACCGCGAGCGCCCGGCCCCCGTCGAAGACCCCCTCCGTCGTGTGGGTCAGGCCGTAGGCGGTGGCGGGCGGGCCCGACCAGTCGAACGCCGGGTTCATCTCCACCCCGACGTACGTCCCGCCGGGCGCCAGGTGCCGGCGGGCGGCGGTCGCCATGGCCCGCAGCTGCGCCCGGTCCTCGGCGTAGCAGAGCAGCCAGACGGCGGTGACCAGGTCGAACCCCGCCGGCTCGAGGGCGACGTCCTGGGCCGCGGCCCGGACGTAGCGCACCGCCCCCGGCCCCGGCGGCTCCGCGGCCCGGGCGGCGGCGACCATCGCCGAGGAGATGTCGACCCCGGTCACCACGGCACCCGCCGCGCGGAGCCTGCGGCTGTACCAGCCCGTGCCCGAGGCCAGGTCGAGGACCCGGCGGCCGCGGGGGCGGCCCGCCAGCGCGTCGAAGGTGGCCCGCTCGGGGTAGCGCGCCAGCGCCATCCCGGTCTTGAGCCGCTCGTAGGAGTGCCCGATCCCGTCGTACTGCGTGGGCGCGGTCATCACGCGGCCGCGCGGTGCCGGCGGTGCCGCACCCGGTCGACGATGTCGGGAAGCAGGTAGCTCTGGGCGTTGAACAGCGAGCGGTGCACGTCCCGGATCTTGCGGCGCCCGTGCATCATCCTGCTGTTGTCGACCAGCGCCACGTCACCGGCCTCCCAGTCGACGTCGTCGGTCTCCAGGGCCGTCGCCTCGAGGATCTCCCGCATGAGCATCGCGTCGAGGGGTGTCCCGTCCTCGAACTCGATGACCGGGGGCTCGTAGTTCACCGACGGGGTCAGGATGCTGTTGGCGAACGCGACGTCGCCCCCGAGCAGCGTCGGCCGGGCCGCGTGCACGAAGTACGTGTAGTGCACGGCGCCGTCCGGGAGCAGCTGGTACTTCACGTCGACGTCGTCGTCGGTGACCTCGAGCAGGTCGTCGAAGGTGACCTCGCCCTGCGGTCGCCTGCCGTCGAGCAACCGCCAGACCAGCGACGTCCAGCGCTCCTCCGGCATGGCCCTCGCGAAGGAGATCCGCTGGTCGAGGAACCGGGACCGGGTGCGGCCGGAGAGCCGTTCCCAGACCGCGGCCCCGTCGCAGACGGTGGTCTGGGAGCCGACGGTCGCCGGTCGCTCGCAGTAGAACCAGACCAGGTCGGGCACCCACGGGGTGGCGCCGTTCTCGACGTGCAGGCCCTGCGGCACCAGCCCGGCCTCGATCTTCTGCGCCACGTCGCCGCCGGCGAAGCGGCGGGCCGGGTCGATCGTGATCCGGGAGGAGACGCTGCGCACCAGCGTCGAGAAGCGCTCCGGGTCGGTGTCGAAGCCGCGCAGCACCACGCAGCCGTGCTCGGCGAGGAGCTCCACGAGGTCGACGCCGTCGACGGAGGCCAGGTCGCGGGAGGGACCGGCGGAGACGATCGTGCCCGCACCCTCCGCGAGCCGGGTCCTGGTCAGCTCGGACAGCATCGTCATACCTCCACGAGGGGGAATCGGTGACCGCGGACCGCGTTCCAGATGTCGACCCGGCGCGGCCGGCCGGTCACGGTGTAGAACTCGGAGTAGTAGGCCTCGTGGGAGTCGACGAGGACCGCCCGGCCCACCTGCTCGATCTCGGAGAGCACGTCGTGGTTGACCGCGCGGATCTCCTCCAGCGCGGACGTCCGGCAGCTGCCGCGCCGCACCACGAAGACCCCGGTCAGCCGCTCCATGCGGTCGCCGAAGACCGCCACGGACTCGATGCTGGGCATGCTCTTGTACTGCGCCTCGACCCACTCGGGGCTGATGTTGCGCCCGTTCGAGTTGATGATGATGTTCTTGAGCCGGCCGGTGATCGTGACGAAGCCGTCGTCGTCGATGATCGCGATGTCACCGGTGTGCAGCCAGCCGTCCTCGTCGACCGGCAGCGCGGTGGGGTCGTCGGACCCCAGGTAGCCCGACAGCAGCGACGAGCTGCGGACCAGCAGCTCCCCGTCGGGCGCGCAGCGGACGGCGCAGTGGCGCAGCGGGCGGCCGACCGACCCGAGCCGGGTGGTGCCGGGCCCGTTCAGGGTGGCGACCGACCCGTTCTCGCTCAGCCCGTAGGCGACGTAGACCGGCAGGCCGCGGTCCCACATGCCGCGCAGGACCTCGGTGGAGACCGGCGCGCCGCCGCTGAGCAGCAGCATGGGCTCCTCGCGGCCGTACAGCGCCGACGACAGGGCCCGGGTCGAGACCGGCCTGGACGGCAGGTGCGCGGCGAGCGACTCGACCAGCGAGGGCGGGACCAGCGAGATCGTGGGCCGCGCGGCGGGCAGGAGCGCCCGCACCTCGTCGGGGCTCGACCCGGCCGTGCCGAGGGGGCGGGTGCCCCGGGGGAGGAACACGACGGTGCCGCCCGCCAGGAAGGTGAGGTAGACCGCCAGCACCTGCTCGACCAGCAGGCTGATCGGCACCACCGAGACGTAGCGCTGCCAGGCCTCGACCCCGATCCGGTCGCCCACCGCCTCGACGAGCGCGTCGACCGCGCCGCGGCGCAGCATCACGCCCTTCGGGGTGGAGGTCGTCCCCGACGTGTGCACGATCTTGCAGAGGGAGTCCTCGTCGAACCGCGCGGCGCGGTCGGCCCAGCCGAGCACGACGTCCGGGCTCCGGTCGGCGCCCATGCGGGCGGTCACCAGCACGCACGTGGGGGGCAGGACGGCCGAGGGACCGCCCCACTCGTCCAGCCGCCTACGGCCCTGCTCGTCGACGACGCACACCGCCGCGGTCGAGAGGAGGTGGCGGGCCTGGTCGCGGGCGAAGGCGAGCGGGATCGGCACCGACCGGACCTCGGCGAGCAGGCACGCCGCGTCGGCGACGACCCCCTCGACCGGCGAGCAGGCACGCCGCGTCGGCGACGACCCCCTCGACGGCGTTGCCCGTCAGGATCCCCACGGTGAGCGACCCGGGTTCGAGCGGCGGCCCGGGCACGAGCTCCTCGGCCAGCGCGACGGCGGCGGAGAGCACCGCGCGGTAGGTGTGGCGCCGCGCCGGGACGCCGGGACCGGCCATCTCCTCGACCGCGACGACGTCCCAGGACGGCAGCGCCGCCAGGGCCTTGGACAACCACTTCATCGTCGGGTTCCTCTCCTCGGACCGGTGCCGAAGGATCCGCAGCGGACGATCTGGGTCCGCGGCTTGGTCGTGTAGTAGGTGCCCCACTGCCGGCGGCGCTCGGCGGGCAGGTCGGCGCAGCGCGCGTTCGCCACGGTGCTGGACTTCCAGCCCAGCTCGACGCAGATGCCGTGCAGCCGCCGGGTGGCGGTCACGAGCAGGTGCGTGAACCCGAGGTCGGCGGCGCTGTCGGGCAGGTGGCCCAGCAGCGAGGTGCCGCCGCCGGGACGCAGGGAGGTGACCTGCCCCAGCTCGGCGATCGTGGCGCGGCTCGGCGGGAAGGGCTCCAGCCAGCCGCAGACCACCTCGACCGGGGCGGCGAGGTAGCTCTCGGACAGCAGCGGCCCGGCCGACGCCTCGGTGAGTCCGGCGACGGCGAGCAGCTCACCGCCGCTGGACTCCAGCGCGACGAAGAACTCGGGGTCCGGCCGGACGCGCGCCCCGTAGGCGGCCAGGTAGCGGGCCGTGACGCGGCGGACGCACTCGGCGTGCCGGCCGGTGCGGCGGGGATGGACCGTCAGGACGGTCCCGGATCTCGGAGGGTCATGTTCCCGCACGCGTCCACTCCCCCTCGCCGACGTCCTGACCGTTCCCATGGTGGACGGGGCGGGGGGTGCCGTTCTTCTCCTCCGCTGCGGTGCCCGGGCCGATCCCCAGGCCGAGGCTGCTGCCGAGCACGGCGGCGGGGTCGTGCCGGGCCCGGGTCTCCAGCAGGTCCGGCCAGCGGTCGCCGAAGTGGTCGCGCCAGTCCTGCGGGGTCATCGGCAGCGTCCCGGCCTGGTAGACGACGCCGCCGAGGCCCAGGGCGGCCCGGCGGAGCGCGACGTTGTCCTCGACCAGCGCAGCGACGGCGGCGTCGTCGTCGCGGGGCGCGGCCCGCAGGATCGCGAAGAAGAACGCCGACGGGCCGGCGGGCACCGGCGGCAGCGCCCTGGCCGTGCGGCGGACCGGGTAGACGAACACGATGCCCGTCGGGCCGACGTCGCCGGCGGTCAGTCCCCGGACGGTGTCGGTGACGAACCGCTCCGCCCCGGCGGTGTCGGGGAGCAGGAGGTAGATCGACGGGTGCGGCACCCCCCACGCGCCCGTGCGCACCTGCTCGGCGACGCCGGCGTCCATGCGCCGGAGGAAGTCGCGGTAGCCGAGGTCGGCCGCGACGGCGTCGCCGGTGCCGATCCCGAGCTCGTGCAGGACGGTCCCCGGGTCGAGGTCCCGCGGTCCCGAGCGGTGGGTGGCGACGTCGAGGACCGGGGTCCAGCCGCCCCCGCCGTCGCCCTGCAGGAAGCCCTCGACGTAGTCGACGCGGCCGTCGGCGACGACGGCACGCTGCGCGGCCATCAGCGCGGGGACGTCCGCGCACGGGACGAGCAGCCGGCGCACGGTCCCCGGCGCCGGCACCAGCGCCAGCTCGGCGCGCGCGATGACCGCGCAGGTCCCGAGGCCGCCCAGGGCGTCGTCGAACAGCCGGTCGCCGGGACCGCACCGCACGACCTCGCCGCGCCCGGTGACGACGTCGAGGGCGAGCACGCCGTCGACCTGGAGCCCGTGGCGGTGCGCGGTGCCGCCGATCCCGCCCGTGGCGAGGGTCCCGCCGACGGAGAGCTCGAGGAAGTTCGTCAGGACCGGCGGCGTGAGACCGTGCGGCAGGGTGGCGTCGAGGAGGTGCGACCACCGGGCGCCCGCCTCGACCAGCACCCGGTCGGGGCCGATCTCGACGACGGCGTCGAGGCGGCGCAGGTCCGCGACCACCCCGCCGTCCGACTGCGCCTGGCCGCCGGTGGAGTGGCCCTCGCCGCGCGGCACCACCACGCGGCCCTCCCGCGCGGCACGCGCGATGAGGTCGGCCAGCTCCTGGATGCTCCCCGGCGTCGCGACCGCCGCGGGGCGGCGGCTGATCACGTGGCCGAAGTCGTCGTGGGCGAACCCGTCGGTCGTCATGCGCCCCACGATGTGGACGGCCCGCCCGGCCCCGCAATCTCGATCCTGCGGTTCCGCCGATCGTGCGGTGACCGTCGCCGCCGGCGCTGCCGGCGGCGGTCGGTCAGGCCGTCTCCTCCGACGTGCGGTGCTCCTCCGCCGCGTCGGCCGGCGCGGCACCGGCGGCCGCCCCGGCCACCCGCTCCTCGGAGTCGGCGAGGATCGCGGCGGCGCGGGCCTCCCGGTCCTCGTCGCCGGTCTCGGCGGCCCGCTCCTCGGGGAGGGGCTCGGCTCGGGTCCGGGCTCGGTCGTCGTCAGGCTGCATGGGCGCACCTACCCGCGGACGGGCGGCGGCAACCGTCACAGGGCCGACAGGGCCTGCCACTGCTCCCAGCTCAGCGTCCAGTCCCACACGTCGCCATCGCGCTCGGCCAGCGGCACGTCCGAGCCGGTGACCTCGACCGGGTCGCCGTAGAGCGCCGTGTCGAAGTAGGCCCGCGCGTCGGCGGTGGACAGGTTGATGCACCCGTGGGTGACGTTGGACGAGCCCTGGGCGGCCGCCGAGGCCGGGTTGGCGTGGATGAACTCGCCGTTGTTGCTGATCCGCACGGCC
>JAPLAT010000643.1 GCA_026393175.1 Pseudonocardiales bacterium | reverse complement strand
CACCTCGACACCTGTCCGGTGGGCGTCGCGACCCAGAACCCGGAGCTGCGCAAGCGGTTCGACGGGCGCCCGGAGTACGTCGTCAACTTCATGCGGTTCGTCGCCGAGGAGGTGCGCGAGTACCTGGCGCAGCTCGGGTTCCGCACGCTGGCCGAGGCCGTCGGCCACGCGGAGATGCTGGACACCGACGACGCCGTGCGGCACTGGAAGACCGAGGGGCTCGACCTCTCGCCGATCTTCGCCGTGCCGGACCTGCCCAAGGGCGCGTCGCGGCACCGCACGAAGGGCCAGGACCACGGGCTGGACAAGGCGCTGGACAACACGCTGATCCAGCTCTGCGAGGGCGCCCTGCGCTCGGGCGACAAGGTGCGCCTGGACCTGCCGGTCCGCAACGTCAACCGCACGGTCGGCACGATGCTCGGCTACGAGCTGACCAGGCAGTGGGGCGGCGAGGGCCTGCCCGACGACACGATCGACGTCACGCTCACCGGCTCGGCGGGCCAGAGCTTCGGCGCGTTCGTGCCGAAGGGCATCACGCTGCGGCTGGTCGGCGACACGAACGACTTCTTCGGCAAGGGCCTGTCCGGCGGGCGGCTCACCCTGCGGCCCGACCCGTCGGCGCCGTTCCGGGCCGAGGAGAACATCATCGCCGGCAACGTCATCCTCTACGGGGCGACGTCCGGGGAGATCTTCGTCCGGGGCATCGTCGGCGAGCGGTTCTGCGTGCGGAACTCCGGCGCGCTGGCCGTCGTCGAGGGCGTGGGCGACCACGGCTGCGAGTACATGACCGGCGGGCGCGTCGTCGTGCTCGGCCGGATCGGGCGCAACTTCGCGGCCGGCATGTCCGGCGGCGTGGCCTACGTGCTCGACCTGCCGAAGCACCGCGTCAACCCCGAGATGGTCGACCTCGACCCGCTGGACGACGAGGACCGCGCGTTCCTGCGCGAGACCGTCGAGCGCCACTACGCCGAGACCGACTCGGCCGTGGCGAAGGACCTGCTCACCGACTGGGACGCGGCGCTGGGCCGCTTCGGCAAGGTCATGCCGCGCGACTTCAAGCGCGTGCTGCAGGCCCGCGAGGCCGCCGAGCGCGACGGCCGCAACGTCGACGAGGCCATCATGGAGGCGGCACATGGGTGACCCGAAGGGATTCCTCACCACCAAGCGGGAGGGGCCCACGCGCCGCCCGGTCGACCTGCGCCTGAGCGACTGGCGCGAGGTCTACGAGGACTTCGAGCGCGGCACGCTGGAGAAGCAGGCCGGGCGCTGCATGAACTGCGGCATCCCGTTCTGCCACCAGGGCTGCCCGCTGGGCAACCTCATCCCGGAGTGGAACGACCTGGTCTACCGCCAGGACTGGCGCGAGGCCACCGAGCGGCTGCACGCCACGAACAACTTCCCGGAGTTCACCGGGACGCTCTGCCCCGCCCCGTGCGAGGCGGCCTGCGTCCTGGCGATCAACGACGACGCGGTCACGATCAAGCAGGTCGAGATCGAGATCGTCGACCGGGCGTGGGACGAGGGCTGGGTGCCCCCGCAGATGCCGGTCACGAAGACGGGCAAGAAGGTCGCCGTCGTCGGGTCCGGGCCCGCGGGGCTCGCCGCCGCCCAGCAGCTCACCCGGGTCGGGCACGACGTCGTCGTGTTCGAGCGGGCCGACCGCATCGGCGGGCTGCTGCGCTACGGCATCCCCGAGTTCAAGATGGAGAAGTCCCGGCTCGACCGGCGGCTGGCGCAGATGCAGGCGGAGGGCACGCTGTTCCGCGCGTCCGTCGACGTCGGCACGGACGTCACCGTCGAGCAGCTGCGGGCCGACTTCGACGCCGTCGTGCTCGCCGGCGGGGCCACCGCGTGGCGCGACCTGCCCGCGGCCGGCCGCGAGACCGAGGGCGTCTACCAGGCGATGGAGTTCCTGCCGTGGGCCAACCACGTGCAGCAGGGCGATCTCGACGCGCCGCCGATCTCGGCGGAGGGCAAGGACGTCGTCATCATCGGCGGCGGCGACACCGGCGCCGACTGCCTGGGCACCAGCCACCGGCAGGGCGCCCGGTCGGTCACCCAGCTGGAGATCATGCCCACGCCCCCGGAGAAGCGCACCGAGGGCATGCCGTGGCCGACCTACCCGATGGTCTACCGCGTCTCCTCGGCCCACGAGGAGGGCGGCGAGCGGCTCTACTCGGTCAACACCACCGAGTTCGTCGCCGACGAGGAGGGCAAGCTCGCGGGCATCCGCATCGTCGAGGTCGTCCGCGGCGAGCAGGGCTTCGACCCCGTCCCCGGCACCGAGAAGGAGCTCCCGGCCCAGCTCGTGCTGCTGGCCATGGGCTTCGTCGGGCCGGAGAAGGGCAAGCTGCTCACCGACCTGGGCGTGGAGCTGGACGAGCGCGGCAACGTCGCGCGCGGCCGGGACTACATGACCAGCGTCGACGGCGTGTTCTCGGCCGGCGACATGGGCCGCGGCCAGAGCCTGATCGTGTGGGCCATCGCGGAGGGCCGGTCCGCGGCCGCCGGGGTGGACGCCTACCTCACCGGCCGCACCGTCCTGCCCCGCCCCATCGACCCCTGGGACCGCCCGCTCACCTGAGCGACCTCGCACCGGCTCGACGACGATGGCACCCCGCGCGGGGTGCCGTTCGTCGTTCCCGGGCGCGCGGTTCTTCGTCCTCGGGCGGACTCGGCGTTCTCGGCGGCGGCCTCGCCCCGTGGACGGCGACCGGGTGGCCGGGTCGTCGTCAGCGGTCCCCGATGAGCGGCCCGGTGGCGACGGACGGCGACCCGGTGCCGTTCCGCCGGTCCCGGACGGCGGCGACGGCGCGTGTCACCGCGGCGATCAGGACGGCCGTGGTGCACCCGGCGAGCAGGCCGCGCCACGGGTCGCCCGCCACCAG
>JAPLAT010000700.1 GCA_026393175.1 Pseudonocardiales bacterium | reverse complement strand
GCCCGCGGCGCGCTGCCCCGGCGCGGGCTCGCGGCGCTGCGCCGCAGCCCGGTCCGCCGCCCGCTGGACTCCGGGGTCGTCGAGCACGCCGGCGAGGTGGCGCTCGCCCGCGACGCCGCGGCCTCGCGCGACCCCGCGCTGGTGCTGCGCGTCGCCGCGACGGCGGCCCGCACCGGCCTGCCCGTCTCCGCGGGCACCCTGCACCGGCTCGCCGACACCGCACCGGAGCTGCGCGAGCCGTGGCCGCGCGACGCGCTGGGCGAGCTGCTGTCGCTGCTGGGCACCGGCCGCCCGCTCGTCGACGTGGTGGAGGCGCTGGACCGGACGGGGCTGTGGGGCAGGCTGTTCCCCGAGTGGGGCGCCGTGCGGGACCTGCCCCCGCGTGACCGCGCCCACGTGTGGACGGTGGACCGGCACCTGGTCGAGGCGTGCGCGCAGGTCGCGCGCCTGACGACCCGGGTCGCCCGGCCGGACCTGCTGCTCGTCGGCACGCTGCTGCACGACATCGGCAAGGGCCGCGGCGGCGACCACTCGGTGGTGGGGGAGTCGCTCGCCCTGCAGGTGGGGCGGCGGCTGGGCTTCGCCGAGCCCGACGTCGTCGTCCTCGGGGCGATGGTGCGCCACCACCTGCTGCTGCCGCACACCGCCACCCGGCGCGACCTGGAGGACCCGGCCACCGTCACGCGCGTCGCCGAGACCCTCGACGACGCGGCCCCCGGGTCGGCGTCGCTGCTGCTCGACCTGCTCACCGCGCTGGCCGAGGCCGACTCGCTGGCCACCGGCCCGGGCGTGTGGAGCCCGTGGAAGCGGGCGCTGATCGGCGACCTGTCCCGCAGCTGCCGCGCCCTGCTCGCCGGGGAGCCGCTGCCCGCGGCGCCGGAGGGGGCGGGCGGGGAGATCGCCGGTGCCGTGGCGGCCGACGGCCGCCCGCACGTCGTGTTCACCGAGCAGGGCACCCCGGCCACCGTGCACGTGGGGGTGCCCGACCGGCGCGGCTCGCTCGCCGCGGCCGCCGGGGTGCTGGCGCTGCACTCCCTGGAGGTGCACGCGGCCGAGCTGAGCGCGCACGACGAGGTCGCCGTGTTCACCTTCACGGTGTCGCCGCGCTTCGGTGGGCTGCCCGACCCGGCGCTGCTGCGCACCGACCTGGCCCGGGTGTTCGACGGCACGCTCGTGCTGGCCGAGGCGCTGGCCCGCAAGGAGCGCGACTACGCGCCCACCGTCACCGAGCCGCCCGCCCCGGCGCGCGTGCTGTGGTTCGACGACGAGGCCACCGGCGCGGTCGTGCTGGAGCTGCGCGGCACCGACCGGATCGGGCTGTTGCACCGGGTGGCCGCGGCGCTGGAGGCGTGCGGCGCCGACCTGCGCTGGGCGCGGGTGTCCACGCTGGGGGCCTCGGTGGTCGACTCGTTCTGCCTGGCGGGCGCCCCGGCGCGGGCCGAGCGGCGGCGGATCGAGGAGGCGGTGCTCGCCGCCGTCGGATGAGGCGCGGGCGGTTGATCCGTTGGCGTCTTCTCGTCCGGTTCTCGGCGTGTTGTCACGGTCCTCTCACCTGACCTGGTCATCCTTCCGCGCATGACGGTGACGGCGGTGGCTCTCGTCCCTGCTCGGCTGGTGTGCGACGACGAGATCGTGGCGGCGGGCGGGCGATGGCGGCGGGTCGTGCTGCGCACCCCGTGGCTCACCGCGACCGACGACCTCGGCGCGGTGCTGGAGGCCGCGCTGGCCGCGGTGCCCGGCGGGCGCGGGCCGGGCGACGTCGTCGCGATCGCGGAGAAGGTCGCCGTCGTGACCAGCGGCCGCACCGTCGACGCGACGGCGCTGCGGGCGGGCCCGCTCGCCCGGCTGCTGGCCCGGTCGGTGCGCCCGGTGGGCGACAGCCGCGGGCTGTCGCTGCCGCGGAAGATGCAGTACGTGCTGGAGCAGGCCGGGACGGTCCGCGTCGTCGGCGCCGCGCTGGCCGCCGCCCTGACCCGCCCGTTCGGCCGGCGCGGCACCTTCTACCGGCTGCTCGGCAGCACCGCCCGCGATCTCGACGGGCTGCGCGGCGCCTACCCGGACGCGCTGCTCCCGCCGCTGCTGCCCGCGGAGGCGGCGCTGCTGGCCCACCACCTGGCCGCGCGGCTGAGCCGCGCCGTCGCCGTGGTGGACGTCAACGACCGCGGCGGATCGGTGCGGGCGGTCTCGCCCGGCGGGCCGGCACCGGAGACGCTGCTGCGGCTGCTGGCCGACAACCCGCAGGGCGACGGCGCCGCGAGCACCCCGCTGGTCCTGCTCCGCCGGGTGGGCTGACGGTCGGGTCAGCCGCGGCCGTACAGGTCGACCTCGGCGATCCGGACGCGCACCGCGCGCAGCACCGGCCCCCCGTCCAGCGCCGCGGCGGCGGCGCCGGCCGCGGCCACGCGGGCCGCGGACCCGACGTCACAGGCCCGGTGCCGCGCGTCGACGACGATCTGCACGTCCAGCTCCAGCCCGCCGGCCCCGGCCCAGGTCGCGGTGACCCCGCCGAGGTCGGGCAGTGCCGTGCCGGTCGCGCCCTCCCACGCCTCGGCGAGGACCTGCCCGATCAGCCCCACCACCCCGGGCTGGCGGCGGACCACGCCCGGCACGGCGTCGACCGCCCGCGCCGCCGCCTCCGCCGCGCGCACCTCGGCCACGACGTTCTCCGGCGTCCAGTCCGTGATCACGACGACCCCCCGTCGCCGGTCCGCCCGTCGTCGGTCCACACGTCGGCGACCTCGACGGTCAGCGTGGCCAGGGTGAGGCCGACGCGGTCCGACAGCGCCGCCCGGACCCGTTCCCGGGCCGTCGCGACGGCGTCGACCGTCCCCGCGCCGTAGCGCACGGACACGGTCATGGCCACGTCCACGGTGAACGGGTCGGCCGGGTCGGGTTCGATGCGGCACCGCTGCGCCCGCAGCCCGTCCACCCCGTCGACGGCGAAGCGCAGGACGGCGGCCAGAGCCCGCATCGAGATGGCCACGCCGCCGGGGGCGAGCGCTGCGGGGTGGGCGGCGGGGTGGTGCGCGTCGGGCAGCGCCACGGCGTCCGCGGGGTCCAGGTCGACGCGCACCGACGCCATGATGCGGTCGAGCAGGCCGGGCGGCGGCTCCGTCGGGTCGTCGACCAGTGCGCGGGTGGCGGCCGCGAGCTCGGTGAGGCTGCGGCGCGAGGTGGCGCAGTGCGGGCAGTCGGGGTGCGGGCCCGCCCGGCCCGCCTCGAGGTCCTCCCACACGGCCTCGACGGTGCGGCCGCACGGCAACGGGTGCCCGTCGCGGGCGGCGGTGCCCCGGCCCGGGTCCTCGTGGTTCATCGCCATGGGCGCATCACCTCCGCCAGCTCGGCGCGGGCCCTGGCGATCCGGCCGCGCACCGTCGCGTTCGTCGTGTCCAGCATCCGGGCGATCTCGTCGTAGGAGCGGCCGTGCACCTCGTAGAGCAGCCAGCATGCCCGCTGCCGCGGCGTGAGCCGCTGCAGGGCCTCCCCGAGGGCCGCCATCGCCGCGGAGTTCTGCGCCTGCCGCGCCGGGTCGGCCCCGGGGGCGGTAGCGCCGCCGTCGGGTGGCGGCGCGTCGTCCTCGATGGGCGCGGTCGGTTTCCGGCGGCGCAGCGCGCTCAGGCACTGGTTGGTCGCCGCCCGGTAGAGCCAGCCGGCGAACGCGGCGTCGTCCTGCAGGTCGGGCAGCCGGCGCCAGGCGGCGAGGAACACCTCCTGCACCACGTCCTGGGCGTCGGCGTCGCGCCCGATCATCCGCCGGCACAGGCCGTAGATGCCGCGCTGGTGCCGGCGCACCAGCGCCTCGAACGCCGCGACGTCGCGGTCGCGGGCCCGCGCCACGAGGGTGGCCTCGTCCCAGAGCCCGCCGTCGGGTCCGCGGACGTCCGCCCGGCCCCCGGGTCCGCGCCCCAGGTCAACGCTCGACACGCCGGCCCTCCTCCTCCTCGACGACGGGTGGGTCACCCGGGTGCCGCTCGGCCCCGGGAGAGGGACGCCCGGTCCGCGGGGTTCCTCACGCACCGCGGCGACCCGGACCGGGTGATCGCCGTCTCCCCGCGGGGCGCGCGCGTCAGGAGCGTCGCCGGCGCAGGTCCCCGCGCAGGGACCCGACCAGGGCGAACTCCGCGGGGCAGGCCAGGCGCAGCACCGGCAGGTAGCCGGCCAGCACGGCGATCCCGGCGGCGGCGCAGGTGAGCGCCGCCCCCGCCGGCCCGGCGGGGGCGACGGCGGCGGTCCCGGCCACGGCG
>JAPLAT010000039.1 GCA_026393175.1 Pseudonocardiales bacterium | reverse complement strand
ACCGACCCGGGACGACCGCACGCGACAGCGCCGCCTGCGCCCGCCCGGGACCGGTGCCCGCACCCGGACGGGACGGCCAGAACGCCGCAGGACCCAGGATCGCCAGCAGTGCCGGGACCATGGTGACCGAGACGGCGAGCCCGACCAGCACGGTGATGGCCAGCCCCGGCCCGAATGCCCGGAACAGCGGCGACTCGGCGACCAGCAGCGCGCTGACCCCCGCCGCCACCGTCACACCGGCGACGAGCACGATCGGCAGGTACACGGCCATCCCCGTGCGCACGGCGGCCCGCCCGCCCCGGCCCTGCTCGTACTCGGCCGACACCCCGGACAGGAAGAAGATCGTGTAGTCGGTGGTGATGCCCAGTAGCAGGGCCACCACGAGCGGCTGGAGCTGGCTGGGCACGGCGAGATCGGTCAGCTCCCCGAACAGCCCGATCATTCGGTCGGTCACCAGGTAGCCCACGCCCGCGGTGATCAGCGTGACCACCGGCGCCAGCACCGACCCGAAGTTGAGCCCGACGATGAGCGCGATCGCCGCCAGCGTCGCGAGCTCCACCAGCGGCAGCGACTCCGCGATGATCTCGTTCTGGGCGGCCTGGGCCAGGAACGTGCCGGTGGAGCCGACCAGCCCGCCCTCGGGGACCTCCAGGCCCGCCGCGTACTCCCGGGTGATCGCCCCCTGGCCCGCGATGCCGACGGCGGGGTCGATGAACAGGTACGTGACGATCGTGGTGCCCTGCTCGGCCGCGCCGGGGAACAGCAGCGGCGTGTTGAGCACCGGATAGGCCAGCCGGAGGTCGTCGTCGGGGCTCTGCGACCCTTCGCCCGCCGCCACGTTGTCCTGCACCACCTCCGCGGCGGCCAGCAGCGAGTCGGCTGCGAGGTAGGGGTCCAGGCCCTCGGGATCCCGCTGGACGACCGCGGTGGGGCTCAGCAGCGGCAGTCCGAACCGCTCGATGGCGTCGACCTGCGCCTGGACCGCCGCGCTGGAGCCACCCAGCAACCCGGCCAGGCCGCCACCGACGGCGGTGAGGCTGGGCAGGAACAGCGTCGCGCCGGTCGTCAGGAGCGCCACGGCCGCCAGGACCCACCAGCGGGCGGCCACGACCGCCGCCGCATACCGCTCGACCGCCGAGCGGCGCAACCGCCGCGCGGCCGCCAGCGTCTCAGCCATGCGTCTCAGCCATCCGCCGTGCCGGGCTCCGGGTCGGACCAGCCGGGCGGGGGCGTGACCCCGAGCCTGCGCAGCTCGGCGAGCGCGAGTGCCGTGTGCCGCCCCTGATCGAGATCGAGCCACGGGCGGGGGCTGATGCGGCGCAGCTCGCCGTAGGGCACGCGCCGGACCGCCGCGCGGGCGAGGTGCTCGACGAGCGCCGGGTCGACGGGCCCGGACAGCTTGCGGCGCAACCCGCGCAGGTCCCGGCGCCGGGCCAGGCGCAGCGGCAGCCACAGCACGGCGGCGGGCAGCAGCCCCAGCAGGACGATCGTCGCCCCCACCCCGATCGCGACGGCCCGCACGCCGTCCCGCGCCGCGACGGCCTGGGCGCGCACGTCGGCCGCGGCCGCGGTGACGTCGCCGGCCAGGCTGCCCGCGCCCTCCCCGAGGAGCGGCACGTCCGCGACCAGCCCGATCGCCCGGCCGGTGGACTCCAGCGCCACCGCCGCGTCGAGTAGGCCCCGGTGCAGCTCGGCCAGCCCCCACAGCTGGGCACCCACCACCAGCCCCAGCGCGGCGAACCCGGCCACCGTCGACGCCACGACGACGTCCATCCGGCGGACCGTGCGGCGGCTCGGCGCGAGGGCGAACTCGGAGATCACGTGCGCGGCTCGGAGCGGCGGCGGCCGCGACGGCTCAGCGCCCGGCTCGCGCCCGCGAGCGCGATGACCAGCACCCCGATCGCGAGGTCGTTGACGGTGGCCGCGGCGGCGACCCGGTCGTCGTTGTAGAACAGCACGAACGGCGCGGCCACCAGCCAGGCGCCGAGCCCGACGTTGACCCACCCGAACGCGGCGGTGCGGTTCGGGGAGAGCATCCGCACCGTCGCCACGACCGCGATCGCCGCGCCGACCACCCGGTCGTTCCACCGCGCGTCGAAGCCGCCGCCGAGGTCCGGGTACGTCAGCACGAACGGCGCGAGCACCAGCCACACCCCCGCCAGGAAGGCCAGCGCGCTGAACGTCGCGGCCGCGAGCCCCTCGTCATGGGCGTCGGCCAGCAACCCTGCGGCGGCCGGGTCCATCGGACGCGCCGGATCGGGAGAGGCACCCGCCCCGCCCGCCGGGTACATGTAGGGCACCTGGCCCGGGTCGGCCCCGGCCGCCCGCCGGTCCTGTCCTGGTTCGTCCATCTCACTCCCCGAGCCGTGCCGTCGACCGTGCCGGCGACGTACCTGCGGACTACCCCGCGCTTGCACCCTCGCAACGACCTGCGGCCATCGTCGGCATCTCGCGTACCGGACATGATGCCAGCCCGAGCGCAACCGATGTGGCTCCGCAAGAGTTGCCGGGGATCACGTCCGGCCCGCGTCGTGCTCCAGCTCCACGAACGGGGTGGCCAGGCCGTCGCGCACGATCCGGCGGGTCCTGCGGCGATGTCGGAGCAGCTGCCCGGTGGCGAGCAGCCCGTAGACCGCGGAGAGCACCACGATCACGACCCGGTTGACCTCGGGGCCGAGTGTGATACTGGCCGTGAACTGCACCGCGAACAGCACGAACAGCGCGGTCGCGCCCCTCGCGGTGAGCCCGAGGTTCACCAGCAGGCTCACCGCGAACAGAGACTGGGCCGCGGTGATCAGCAGCTCGAAGCGCTGGTTGGCATCGAGCGGGAGCCCGGCGAAGGTCGTGGCGGACAGCGCGAACACGATCGGGAGCGTGCCCACGAGCAGAGTCCACTGGTTGACCTTGCTCGACAGCAGCGCGCCGAGCGAGTCCGACGCCTTGAGCCGCAACGCGTACAGGCAGGCCACGATCAGCTCGGGCGACTCGCTGGCCAACGGCGCCACCCACTGCACCAGCAGGAACCGGTCGACACCCAGCGCTCCCCCGGTGGCCACCAGCCCGTTGGCGAAGTGCTCGGCCGTGGCCAGGATGACCAGCCCCGCCACGGTGAACATCGCGACGACCCAGCCGCGGCGGGCCCGCCGGGGCTTGCCCCCCACCCAGGCCGCGGTGCCGGCCAGGTCGGGCTCCTGTGCCGGGGCCTTCGACAGCCGCCACGCGTAGGCGGCGAACAGGGAGACGAAGACGGCCGCGTCGAGGAGCGTGAGGCTGGTGCGCAGCGGCAACGTCAGCGAGTACAGGGTGGCCAGGCCCAGGAACACCACCTCGGCCGACATCGCCGGCTGGAGGTCGACCTCGCCGCGATGGGTGGACGCGCTGTCGCCGCCGCCCGCCCGGCGGCTGCGCCACACCCCGATGCTCGCCACCGCCACGACCAGCGGCCACCCGACGCCGACCAGCACCCGGTTGGCCCCGGTCATGTTGGCCAGCGCGAGCGCGCACGGGTCGGCCCCGTCCGGCAGGGGCACGCACATCCCGTTCGCGGCGTAGACCTGGCCCGCCTGGAAGGTGAAGACGAAGTCCACCGCGTACTCGGGCAGCACCGCCATCAGGGCGAGCAGCGCGATCGCCAGCCCGGCACTGATGTCGACCTGGGCCGCCTCGGCGGCCCAGGACAGCACGAACGCGGCCCCGATGATCGCGATCCCGAACACCGCCGCCGCGAGCGGGGCCGGGAGGTCCGGATGGGCCAGACCCAGGTACTCGGCCGCGCCGAGGTAGCTGCCGGGGACCGCGAGGGCCACCGCCACCGGGAGCTGCCGGGGGAACCGGCCGGTCGTCGGGGAACGCTCGTCGGTGCGGCTCATGTGCGACCATTTCCCCGTGACGTGATTGCGTAACCGCAATCCGTGCGTCCATACCCATCCAGCGGAAGATCGTGCATGGTCCTCGTACTGACCTTCGGCGTGGTGCTGCTCACGACGGTGGCCCTGTCCGGGCTGGCGGCGCGGTCGGTGCTGTCCACGGCGCTGGTGTTCCTGGTGGCCGGGGCGTTGGTCGGGCCCGGGTTCCTCGGTCTCATCGAGGTCTCCCCGAGCGGCACCACGGTGCGCACGCTCGCCGACCTGGCGCTGTTCACCGTGCTGTTCGTCGACGGCGGGCGGCTGTCGGTGGCCCGGCTGCGCAGCGGGTGGCGGCTCTCGGGCCGGGCGCTCGGGCTCGGCATGCCGCTGGCGCTGGTCCTCGTCGCGCTGGCGACGCACCTGCTGGTCGGCCTGGACTGGACCACCTCGCTGCTGGTGGGCGCGATCCTCGCGCCCACCGACCCGGTGTTCGCCTCGGCGATCGTGAGCCGCAGCGAGGTGCCGGCGCGGCTGCGCACGCTGCTGGGAATCGAGTCCGGGGTCAACGACGGGCTGGCGCTGCCCGCCGTGCTGGTGCTGATCGCACTGGGCACCGGCGCCGACGCGGGGCTCGGCCCGATCGCGCTGGAGCTGGTGCTGGGGATCGTGCTCGGGGTGGTGCTGCCGCTCGCCGTCACCGCCCTGTTCCGGCTGCCGCTGCTCGGGGCCGAACCCCGGCTGCAGCCGCTGGGACCGCTCGCGGTGGCGATCGTGCTGTACGGGCTGTGCAGCCTCACCCACGCCAACGCCTACCTGGCCGCGTTCGCCGCGGGCATCACGCTCGCCACGGTCGCCCCGCAACCGTTGGAGGCGTTCGCCGAGTTCGGCGAGCTGATCTCCGAGCTCACCAAGTTCGCCGCCGTGCTGGTCTTCGGTGCCCTGCTCACCCCGGCGTTCTTCGGCGGGCTCGGCGCCGGGGAGTGGGCCGTGGCCCTGCTCTCGCTGCTGGTGGTCCGGCCGGCGTCGATGCTGGTCTCGCTGTGGCGGGCCGACCTGCCCCGTCGCGAGCGCGTGGCGACCGCGTGGTTCGGGCCCAAGGGATTCGCCTCGGTCGTCTACGGCCTGCTCGCCGTGCAGTCGGGCATCCCGAACGGCTCGACGGTGTTCGAGGTCGTGGCGCTGACGATCGCGGTGTCGATGGTCGCCCACAGCACGACCGACGTCCCGGTGTCTCGGGCCTTCGACGTCGAGGAGATCGCGGGGCTGCCCGACGACGACGTACCGGACCGGCGCTGACCCGCAACGGGACTGCTCTCACCGTGCATCCGGTGCGGATCGACGACGGGTGATCGCCACCGGACGCAGCGTTCACGAGGGGGCAGCGATCACGAGGGGGCAGCGATCACGAGGGGCGGCGATCACGAGGGCCGCGAGGCGGGCCGGTCACCGCCTGCGCCCCACCCCGATGGCGAGGGCGACGGCCATGAGTATCGCGATCATGAAGATGATCGTTTCGGGTTCCATGTGCTTCCTTCCGGGTGGGATCGTGTCGCGACGGTTGGTCGTCAGGAGGAGGACTCCGGTGGCCCGTAGCTGCGGCGGGTGAGCCGACGGACCCTGCCCTCCTCGACCGCGGTGCCGAGAGCCGAGCCGAACCGGCCCGGGCCCCAGTAGCGGGCGCCCACGATCCGGGCCAGCTCCTTGCGGTCGGCGGGGCCGTGCTCGGCCAGTGCGCGGGCCAGCATGTCGACCTCACGGTCGAGCGCCTCGTGCTCGGCGCGGGGCGAGGGCGGCTGCCCGCCGATCCGTGCCGCGCCCAGCGTGGGGCTGGGGCCGGGCCGCAGGCGGCGCAGCCCGTCGCGGCCCTCGCGCCGAACCAGCCGGGCCCGGATCCGGTCCTCCCGCTCGGCGGCCTCCCGGTTCCGCTCGGCCCGCTCGTCCCCGGACTCCCCGTCACCCGCGTCACCCGCGTCACCGTCACCGTCACCCGCGTCACCGCCCGCCTTCCCCCCGTCGCCCGTCCCCGTGCCGGGTTCGGGCGCGAGCTCGTCGGCCGCGGCGCGGTGCTCGGCGGCCTGGGCCCGTTCCCCGGCCGCGGCCCCGCGCCGCTCCAGCCCGGCCGCCGCTGCCTCGTGCCGGGCGCGGCGCGCGTCG
>JAPLAT010000370.1 GCA_026393175.1 Pseudonocardiales bacterium | reverse complement strand
TTCGACGTCGACGGGATGCGGGCCGACCTGGTCATCGCCCGCGCCGCCCTCGCCCACGCCGCCTGGCGCGGGGCCGGGGCCGTCGCCGAGGAGGACGTGCGCGTCGCCGCCCGGCTGGCCCTGCCGCACCGCCGCCGCCGTGACCCGTTCGACGAGCCCGGCATCGACGACGGCGCCCTCGACGACGCCCTGCGCGACGCCGCCGCCGAGGCCGACGGCCCCGGCGACCCGGGCCCCGACGGCCCCGGTCCCGACGGCCCCGGCCCCGACGGCCCCGACGGGTCCGGCCCCGACGACCCGGATCCCGACGGTCCGGGGCCGGAGGGTCCGAGCCCCGACGGTTCGGGGCCGGACGGTCCGGGCCCCGACGGACCGGGCCCCGGCGGCACCCCCGCCACGAACGGCACTTCCGTACCGAAGGAGCGCACGGACGTGCCGTCCGTGGCGGGGAGCGCCGCGGGGGAGGGCGCCGCCGGGGAGGGGGCCGCCATGCCCGCGCCCGCGCCCGGCCGCGCCCGCCGCCTGGTCGTGCCCGGGATCGGGGAGGGCGCGCCGGGCCGCCGGTCCCGGGCCCGCACCGGCACCGGCCGGGTCGTCCGGCCGTCGGGAGCGCGCCCCGAGCGGGTCGCGGACGTCCACCTGCCCGCCACGATCGCCGCGGCCGCCCCGGAGCAGGGCCGCCGCGGCCGCACCGGCCCCGGCCTGCTGCTGCACCGCGCCGACCTGCGCCACGCCGTCCGCGAAGGCCGGGAGGGCAACCTCGTGCTGTTCGCGGTGGACGCGTCGGGCTCGATGGCCGCGCGGGCCCGGATGGCCGCCGTCGCCGGGGCGGTGCTGGCCCTGCTGCGCGACGCCTACCAGCGCCGGGACAAGGTCGGGCTCGTCGCCTTCCGGGGCCGCGACGCCCAGCTCGTCCTGCCGCCGACCTCCAGCGTCCCGGCCGCGCAGGTGCGGCTGGCCGCGATGCGCACCGGCGGGCGCACCCCGCTCGCCGCGGGGCTGCTGCGGGCCCGAGACGTGCTGCGCGTCGAGCGGCTGCGCGACCCCCGCCGCCGCCCGCTGCTCGTGCTGCTCACGGACGGCCGCGCCACCGTCGGCGTGAGCGGCGACCCCGTCCGCGACGCCTGCCGGGCCGCCGCGCTGCTCGCCGCCGACGGCGTCGCGACGGTGGTGGTGGACTGCGAGTCCGGCCCCGTCCGCCTCGGGCTGGCCGCCCGACTGGCCGCCGCCGCGGGCGGGGACCTGCTGGGCCTCGACGCCCTCACCGCCGAGGCCGTCACCGACGTCGTCCGCGCCGCGCGCGCGGCCTAGGGGGGAGCGCCATGCCGCAGGGACGGGTCGAGCAGGTCCCCGACGACGGGCTGACCACCCGCCAGCGCCGCAACCGGCCGCTGCTCGTCGTGCACACCGGCACGATGAAGGGGAAGTCGACCGCGGCGTTCGGGCTCGCGCTGCGCGGGTGGGCGCAGGGCTGGTCGATCGGGGTGTTCCAGTTCGTGAAGTCGGCGAAGTGGAAGGTCGGCGAGGAGGCCGCGTTCCGCGCGCTGGGCCGGGTGCACGAGCAGACCGGCGAGGGCGGGCCGGTGGAGTGGCACAAGATGGGCGAGGGCTGG
>JAPLAT010000414.1 GCA_026393175.1 Pseudonocardiales bacterium | reverse complement strand
CTCGGGTCGATGACCACGCTGACCCTGATGGGCGCCACGCTCGTGCTGCCGTCCACCGTCGAGCCGGCCACCGCGCTCGGCATCGTCGAGCGCGAGGGCGTCACCGTGATCGCGCAGACGCCGACGTTCTACCTCGCGCTGACCGCCCAGCCGGGCTTCGGCCCGGCCGCCGTCGGCACGGTGCGCCGCTGCATGACCTACGGCGGGCAGGTCGCGCCCGCCGCCGTCGAGGCCTGGTCGGCCGCCGCGCCGGACGCCCGGTGGGGCACCTACTGGGGGCAGTCCGAGCTCTCGCAGCTCGGCACCGTCGGCTGGTTCCGCACGCTCGACGACGTGCCGGGCGGCGACCCGTCGTGGATCGGCAGGCCGGTCACCCACCTGGAGACCCGCGTCGTGGACGACGAGGGCGAGGACGCGGAGATCGGCGAGCTGATCTGCCGCTCGCCGTCGGTGATGCTGGGCTACCACCGCGAGCCCGAGCGCACCGCCGCGGTGCTGCGCGACGGCTGGCTGCGCACCGGCGACATCGTCCGGGTGGACGCCGAGGGCAACCTCTTCTTCGCCGACCGCAAGGGCGACATGATCAAATCCGGGGGGATGAACGTGTCGTCGCAGGAGGTGGAGCGGGTGCTGCACACCCACCCGGGCGTGCTGCGGGCCGCGGTCGTCGGCCGGCCGGACCCGTACTGGTCCGAGGCCGTCACCGCCTTCGTCGTCCCGAGGCCCGGGGCCGACCCCGACCCCGAGGAGGTCGTCGCGTTCTGCCGGGCCCGGCTGGCCGCGTTCAAGACGCCCAAGGCCGTGCACGTCGTCGACGCGCTGCCGGTGGACCCGCAGGGCAAGGTCCTCAAGCGCGAACTGCGCCGGGCGCCCGTGTGACCCGGCCGAGCCCGACGCCCGGGCGCGCGGACGGCGGGGGCTGACGCGGTGGAGCCGTCCTCCGCCCGCCGGTCGGACCCGCCGGCGGATCGCTCGACCGCCCGCCCGTCCGACCGGCCGGTGTCGCCGGCAGAGCCCTCGCCCGGTCGCCGGCCGGCCCCGTCGGCGTCCCCGGCGGATCGGCCCTCCGCCCGCCGGTCGGGCCCGCCGCCGTCCCCGACCGAGCCGCCGCCCGCCGTCCCGCCGGAACTGCCGGACTCCGCCACGATCGCCGGAACCGCCACCGAGCGGCGCCGGGCCGCGCGCCGCGAGCAGATCGTCACGGCGGCGGCGCGGACGTTCGCCGAGCAGGGCTATGCCGCCGTCGGGATGCGGGAGATCGCCGACGCGGTCGGGATCCGCGGCGCGAGCCTCTACCACCACTTCGCGTCCAAGGAGGAGATCCTCTTCGCGATCTGCCTGACCGTCACCCAGGAGCCCAACGAGCGCAACCTCCCGCTCCTCGACGCCGCCGGCACCCCCGCCGACCGGCTCGCCGCGCTGGTCCGCGGGCACCTCGAGCACCTGCACGCCCGCCGCACCGAGTACCTCGTCGGCCTGCACGAGTTGGCCGCCCTCACCCCCGCGCACCGGGCGGTCGTCGACGACCACCGCCGCTACTACCTGCGCCGGGTCCGCGACGTCGTCGTCGCCGGGGTGCGGGCGGGGGAGTTCGACGTCCCGGACGCCCGGCTGGCCGCCTTCGCCGTGTGCGACCTGCTCAACGGCACCGCCACCTGGTTCCACGACGACCGCGACCTCGACCTCGACGACGTCGTCCACGGCTACACCGTCCTGGTCGCCCAGCTCCTCGGGTCCACGCGGCGCTGACCGCCGGCCCCGCGAGACCCCGACTCGTGCACCCCAGGACCCCGACTCGCGGCACTGGGCACCCCGCCCCGCGAGTCGGGCCCTGAGCGTGCGCGAGTCGGGGTCTGGCGGTGCGCGAGTCGGGGTGTGGGGGTGCGCGAGTCGGGCCCTGAGCGTGCGCGAGTCGGGGTCTGGGGGTGCGCGAGTCGGGCCGTGAGCGTGCGCGAATCGTGTCCTGCCGGACCGTCCCGACCGGCCCGCTCCGGGCTGAGTGCGAGTGGGTCGCCCGTCCGCTGATGGGCGGCGGGGGTGTCATGGTGTTGCCGGCCGCGGTCAGGCGGACTCACATGGCCGGGGCTGCCGGTGCCCAGGCCCGGCCGGCGACCTCGCAGACCGGGTGGCGACCGCACAGACCGCCGGCGGTCTGCGCGGTGCACCGGGGTCTGCGACGTGCCAGTGCCGGGCGTCAGGCGTTGCGGTCGTGGGCGGGGCAGCAGCCGGAGCCGTGCGGGCCATCGGCAGCACGGTGGCGATCGTCCCGCCGGGGAGGTCGCAGGGCCGGACATGCCGTCTGCGGTGTCGCCCACCGCGGGTGCCCGGCAGGCCACGGCCACGCGCCGGGTCGTCCACTCGGTCGACGGGAGCTCGTCGCGGACGGCCCCGGCCGAACACCCCATGTCACCCCCGGTGCCCGGTCGACCGGGGCCGTTGTCGCGAACGTCCGCCGGCCGAAGATCCCGCGTTCGTGCTCAGCGGCGCGGGCCGCACGAGCGGAGCCGGTCGGCCGCGGCCCGGAGACCCCGACGCGCCCCCAGGTGCTCGACCGCGGCCAGGGCGTAGGCGCTGCAGCTCGGGGTGCCGGGGCAGGCGGGGGTGAAGCGGGTCAGCCGGCGACGGTAGAACCGCACCGCCGCCGCGACCGCGGGGCCGGCCTGGTGCGGGAGCAGCATCGCCGCGATCGACAGCAGGGTCGAGAGCCGCGGCCCGCCACCGGACGGTCGGCCCGCCCCCGCTCCCGCCCGCGAGAGGTGGTGCCGCGGGCCGGTGACCCCGCGCGGCCCGACCAGCACGGCCAGCAGGGTGATCTGCAACAGGTTGAGATTGCAGTCGCAGCCGTCGCACCCCCCGCCGCCACCCCGGCCGCCGCCGCTCCCGACGCCGTCGCACCAGCCGCCGCCCCCACGGCCACCGCCACCACCGCCGCCGACGCTGTCGCTGTCGCACCAGCCACCCCCGCGCCCCCCGCCGCGCCCGGCGCCGATCCCCGGCCCGGGCGTCCCGCCCGATGCGAGGTCGGCCAGGTCACCCGCCCCGCCGACGAGCTCACCTGTCCCCTCCGCGGCATCTTCGGCGTCCTCGCGACGGCGACGGCGCCGTTCGGCCCGCCGCTGCCGGTCGGCCGCGCGGCGGCGCTCCTCCTCGCGCCGCCGGTCGGCCTCCCGCCGCTGTTCGGCCTGCCGCTGCCGTTCGGCCTCCCGCCGGCGCTCCTCCTCCCGCCGACGGTCCGCCTCCGCGCGGTCGGCCGGGTTCGGGTCGTCGGGGTGCATGCGGCCTCCTGCCTCGTGGTGCGGTCCGGCGGAGTGTGCCGCAGGCCCGGTCGGACCCCTCCCGGGCCGGAGTGATCGTCGTCCGGAACTGTGCCGCACGCGGGCCTCCGACGGCGAGCGTCCCGGTCGGGTGCCGCCGGGGAGGTCGCCGACCACCCGCGAACGCAGACCCGGCAGGCGGCGGGGGGCCGCACATCCGACGGGTCCGAGATCAGGCTGCCGCCGGGGATCACGGCGCCGCCGGACAGGAGGTCGCCATCGGAGACCGGGGCGCCGTCAGGGATCAGCCACCGTCAGGGATCAGGCGCGGTCAGCGATTCCCGGGCGACCGTGAGGCGTGGTCGATGCTCGGGCGGGCGGACCGACGTCAGGACGCACGGCCGGTGGTCGGGCGGCCGACCCAGGTCATGAGGCAGGTCCGTGCTCGGGCGGGCCGCGCCAGGTCGAGAGGCAGGGTCGGGGCGAGCCGGGTCGGGAGGCGAGGCCGGTGCCGTTCGGGCCGCGCGGCTCGGCGGGCGGCCTGCGGGAGCTCGCCCGGGGCCGTCACGCGCGCAGCCGCAGCCCCTTCGGCGTGACGCGGAACCCGGCCTCGGTGAGCACCTCGGCCAACTCCGACCCCAGCGACCCGACCCCGTCCGCCTTCTCCACCGCCAGCGACCCGAGCCAGCCCTCGTGCACCGCCCCGGCCAGGGCGTGCGCGGCGGCGGAGAGCTCGGCGTGCTCGGTGGTGAACGACAGCAGCGACTTGCCGCCCCGCTCGACGTAGAGCGCGGGCGCCCCCTCCACGAGGACGACGAGCGCGCCCGCCTTGCGCCCGGGCCGGTGCTTCGTCTCGCCGGTGGTGGCCGGCCAGGGCAGGGCGGCACCGTAGGGCTGCGCCGGGTCGGCGGCGGCGAGCACCACGCGGGAGGGCTCGCTCTCGCCGAGGTCACCGTCGGGCCGCGACAGGGCGCGGAGCCGGTCGATCGCTCCCGGCACGGCGAACTGCGCCGCCCCCAGCCCCTCGACCACGTACCCGCGCCGGGCCCGGCCGGAGTCCTCCATCGCCCGCAGCACCCGGTACACGGCCGCGAACCCGCCGACGACCCGCTCGGTGCCCAGGGCCCCGCGGGTGAGCACCCCGTGCCGTTCGAGGAACGCCTCGGCGCGGGCGTGCGCGCGGCGGGTCGGGTCGGGCTCGCGCTCG
>JAPLAT010000349.1 GCA_026393175.1 Pseudonocardiales bacterium | reverse complement strand
CCGCCGTCGCCGGGTCCGGCCGGCCCGCCGCGACGACGACGGGCCCCGGGGGCGCGGCGTCGGCCGCGGCCCCGGGGCCCGGGTGGAGGGGGTGCTCAGCGCCGGCGCGAGACGGCCTTCTCCAGGTCGGCCGCGGAGTAGTCGCGCCCGGCCCGCAGCTCGGTGAAGTGCTCGACGTCGAGCGTCGCGCCCGGGGCGGTGGCCGGGTCGGCGCCCGCGGCGGCCCAGGCGTTGTAGTCGTCCAGCAGGCCCTGGGCCTCCCGGTCGGCCTCGGCGAACCGCTCGGCCGGGTCGACGTCGCCGGTGAGGACGTCGCCCATCGCGCGGGTCATGACGTCCTGGTTGCCGGCGAAGTCGCCGAAGACCGCGCCGAGCGAGGGCGGCGTCGCGGCCGCGGGGTCGGCGGGCACCGTGGCCTCCGGGTAGGTGTCGAGGTGGTCGCTGGTCACCCGGTGGTAGGGGTGCTCGGCGAACCAGCCCTCCTCCTCCAGCAGCGCGAACGAGGTCCGCGTGACCGGCGCGAAGCTGTTGGCCTTGTGCCGGTCGGCGGCGTTGCGCGGGTTGTGCAGCCACTGCAGGAACGCCAGCGCCCCGTCCCGGGTCTCCGGGTCGAGCCCCGAGGTGAGCCAGATCGACGTCCCGGCGACGGCGTTGCCCGCGTAGGGCCGCGTGTCGTCGGTGGGGAAGGGTGCCACCGCGATGCCGAAGCCGTTGTCCTGCGCGGCCCGGACCATGTAGTTGACGTCGTTGGACGAGGAGATCCGGAACACGACGTCCTGGTCGGCGAACGCGCCGAGCGTGCCGGCCCAGTCCGGGATGGCCCCGGTGTAGCGGTAGAGCCCGTCGCGGTGCAGCCCGCGCCACCACTCCGCCCAGTGCAGCATCTCCTTCGACGCCAGCGTCGAGCGCGTGGCGCGGCCCGCCCGGCCGTTGGCCCGGTCGACCAGCTCCCCGCCCTGCAGCGCGACGGCCTGCTGGAAGAACGTGCCGTGGTTGGACCAGGTGATCCCGTGCGGCGGCGCGCCCGCGGACCCGGCGACCTGCTCGCACGCCGCGCGTACCTCGGCCCAGGTGCGCGGCACGGCGGTGAGCCCGGCCCGCTCCATCAGGTCGGTGTTGGCGTAGATCAGGCTGGTCGTCCCGACCGAGGGCATCGAGGTGAGGTCCCCGTCGAGCGTGTAGTACTCACGCAGCGCCGGCACGAGGTCGTCGAGCACCACGGGCTCGCCGAGGATCTCCGCGCGCCCGTCCACCGCCGCCTCGACGGAGGTGAACAGCGGGCTGCCGTCGGGGTGGCGCAGGTCGCGGCAGGCCTGGCCCAGGTAGAAGTACATCTCGGCCAGCGCGGGGGCGCGCCCCTCCGCGGCGGCCCTGGCGACCTCGGCGGGGAAGGTCCAGAAGTCCTTGCCGTGCACCCGGACCGGCCGGTCGGGGTGCAGCGCGGTGAACGCGTCACCGAAGGCGTGCCAGCGGTCCATCCAGCCGGGGAACGTCAGGTCCGGGACCCAGATGTCGATCGTGCTCATGCGTGCTCTCCTCGGGCGGTCGGTGGGACGGGCGGCGTGGCCGGCCCGTGGTCCGCGGCGGACGCGAGGGCATCCGCGTCCGATGCTCCGGTGCGCCCCCCGCCGGCGCGTCTCACGCCTTGCTCCGCTCCGGGACCCGGCGGGCCCGCGGTGCCCGGGCCCCCGCGGCGCGCCGGATCCCGGCCAGCAGCTCGGCCTGCTGCAGGCTCTGCGCCGCCCCGGGCCGGGCGCCGGTGGCCGCGGCGCGGGCGAAGGCGGCGACCGTGCGCGCCACCTGGTCGGCGGCCGGCACCGGCAGTCGTTCCCGCCGGCCCGCCCGGTGCAGGACGACGTCCGGCACGTGGTCGGCGGGCGGGGTGAAGGCGTGCCGGACGGTGAGCGTGCCGTGGGTGCCGCGCACCCGGTACCCGGAGCGGTAGCGGGCGTCGATCCCGAACTCCAGGTGCGCCGGGACGCCGTCCGCCGCGCGCAGCAGCGCCGTGCCTGCGACGTCGACCCCGGACGGCCCGGTGCGCAGCGCGGCGGATTCGACGGCGAGCCCGGCGCCCAGCAGCTCCACGGCCGCCCGCACGGGGTAGACGCCCGTGTCGAACAGCGCACCCCCGCCCAGGGCCGGGTCCCAGCGGATGTCGCGCGGCGGCGGCGCCGGCACGGCGAACACCGCGGAGAACGACCGCACCCGCCCGATCCGGCCCTCGGCCAGCGCCGCGCGCACGGCCGCGAGCTGCGGGTGGTGCGGGAAGAACACGTTCTCGACCAGCGCGAGCCCGCGCCCGGCCGCGGCGTCCAGCAGCGCCGCGGTGCGCGCGGGGTCGGTGGTCAGCGGCTTCTCGGCCAGCACGTGCAGCCCGGCGCCCAGCGCCGCGCCGACCCAGCGGGCGTGCAGCGCGGCGGGGAGCGGGACGTACACCGCGTCGAGGACGTCGGCGTCGAGCAGGTCCGCGTAGGAGCCCGCGGCCCGGCAGCCGTGCCGGGCGGCGACCTCGGCGGTGCGCGCCGGGTCCCGTCCCGCCACGGCGGCGAGGGTGACGCCCGGGGCGGCGGCGAGGGCCGGCAGCATCCGGCGCCGGGCGATCGACGCGCAGCCGAGGACCCCGACCCGCAGGGCGGCGCTCACAGGTCGGCGCTCACAGGCCGGCCGCCCCGGTGTTGAGGACGGCCAGCAGGGTGCGGGCCTGGACGTTGAGGTAGCGGCCGTGCTGCACGAGCCCGCCCAGCTGGCCCGGGGTGAGCCACCGGTAGCCCGGCGGCGGGAGCAGGCCGGTCCGCTCGTCGGTCTCCACGATCACGTAGCGGGTCTCGGCGTGGTGGAACCGGCCGCCCTCCTCCGACAGCACGGTGTCGAACCGGACCTGCGCGGCGCCCGCCGCCTCCACCAGGTCGAGGAAGGGCGGGCGCGGGCCGTCCTCGCGCGGGGTGCACTGCACCGTCGGCCCGAGCTCCACGGTGTCGAGGAACCCGGCCTCCACGCGGGCGTGCACGAGCACGTGCGGCACCCCGTGGACGCGGCGCACGACGAAGGCGGCGAGCCCCCGGCCGACCGGGGCGAACAGCGGCTGCGTCCAGGACCGGACCTCGCGCCCGGGGGCGTCCACCGCCACGGCGACGACCTCGAAGTGCCCGCCGGTGGCGTGCGCGATCCGGTCGGCGCCGCGGTGCCAGTCGCGGGTGCCCGCCAGCGGCACCCGCCGCGCGGCCAGCCTGCGGCGGGCCCGCTCGCGGCTGATCCAGGACACGAGCTCGACGTCGCGGTTCAGCGCGCCCGCCGCCGCGTCGGGCACCGGCACCGTCGCCAGCACCGTGCGCGTGTCCATGTTGACCGCGTTCTCCGTGCGCAGCAGCACGCCGAGCTGGCCGAGGGTCACCCAGCGGAAGTCCTCGTGCACCGGGACGTCCTCGGTGACCTCGACGAGCATGTTGCGGTTGACCTTGTGCAGGAACCACGAGCCGTGCTCGGACTGCAGCACGTCGGCGAGCACCCGCCCGGGCTCGGTGAAGTGCTCGAGGTAGCGCACCGGGGTGCCGCGGTGCACGCCGGTGTAGTTGCTGTGCGTCGCCTGGACGGTGGGGGACAGCTGCACGAGGCCGCGGTTGCCGGGCTCCACCTTGGCCTGCACCAGCACGTGCAGCACGCCGCCGATCTCCCGCGCCAGCAGGCCGAGGATGCCGACCTCGGGCTGCACGATGATCGGCTGCTGCCAGGCCCGGCCGCCGCCGTCGGGGCCGCCGTCGACGGCGACGTCGAGGCCCTCGACGGAGAAGAAGCGCCCGCTGCGGTGCACCAGGTTGCCCTCGCCCGGGGTGAAGGACCAGCCGTCGAGCTCGGCGAACGGGATGCGCTCGACCCGGCAGCCGTGCCGGGCGCGCTGGCGGGCCAGCCAGGCCGACAGCGCGCGCGTGGGGTGGACCGTGCCCTCGTCGACGGCGGCGCGGGACCGCATCAGGCGGTCCGGGAGGTCGTCGTCGACGCGGGGCAGCAACGCGGGGGCGCTCACCGGGCCCGCCGGGGGGTCGGCGCCTCGTGACGGTCGCCCATGTCGTGTCCTCTCCGCGCCCGGCCGCACCGGGCGCCGGCCTGTCGCACCGGGTCGCCGCGCGCTCGCGCCTACCCGTGCAGGGCGGTCAGCTTCTCCAGCTCCGGCACGATGTCGGCCGGGCTCGGCCGGGACAGCCACTCCGTGCGCAGCGCCGCCGCGGCGTCGGCGTAGGAGCGGTCGGCCAGCACCGCGAGGATCTGCTCGCGGATCTCCCCGGCGCTCTGCCGGAGGTGGTCGAGGCGGACGCCCGCGCCCCGGTCGGCGACGTACTCCGAGGACAGCCAGGCGTCGATGATGCGGTCGGTCACCGTGACCGACAGGGCCTCGCCCTCGCCGGAGAAGACCATCCGCTGGTCCACGCCGGTGTCGGCGATCAGCTGCGGGACCCCGCACGCCAGCGACACCGAGAACGTGCCGCTGCCGCCGCGGTGGATGATCGCCGACGCGGTGGGCAGCAGCTGCACCAGCGGCACGTAGTCGACCACCCGCACGTTGGACGGCACCGGCGGCGCGCCGACGAGCTGGTTGTCGTTCAGCGTCGCGACGACCTCGACGTCCAGGCCCTCGACCGCCTCGAACACCTTGGCGACGAGGTCCTCGCCCTGGTGGTAGGCCCGGTTCGACACCCCGGCCGAGAGCACCACGCGCGGCTTCTCCGGCCGCTCGTGCAGCCACTCCGGCAGCACCGCGCCACCGTTGTAGGGGGTCCACCGCACGGGGACCGTCGTCCGCAGCCCGGTGGACAGGCGCAGCGGCGCCGGGATCGGGTCGACGGTGAAGTCGCCGAGCAGCACCTCGTCGGTGAGCTCCACCCCCGTCCGCTCGGCGAGCGACCGCACGGAGCCGACCAGCGGGTTCTCGGCGAGGCCGGGGTCCTCCGCGCGGCGCTCGGCGAACCGTTCGATCGCCCAGGCGCCGTAGTCGGGGCCGATCAGCACCCGGCCGCCGGCGGCGCCCGCGGCCTTGGCGAGCAGGCCGCCGCACGGGAACCAGGACTCCCACAGCACGAGGTCGGGCCGCCAGGCGCGGGCGAAGGCGAACAGGTTGTCGATGTCGGTGCGGGGCTCCGGCGGCAGGTAGTACCGCCCGGCGAAGAGGAAGAACTGGTAGTAGGCGTCCCAGTTGTCCAGCTCGGCGGGCCCCAGCGCGAGCGCCTCGGCCAGCTCCGCCCGCGTCTCCTGGCTGGGCAGCAACCCGTACTTGGCCCAGTTCTGCAGGGAGTGCGGTTCGGGCTCGCCGACCTTCGCCGCGGTGAGCCCGGCCCGGGCGATCTCGTCCTCCGCGCCGGGCGGGCAGGCGACGACGACCTCGTGCCCCTCGATCTGCAGCGCCTGGGCGTACGGGATGAGGTGGTAGAGGTGGCTCATCTGCGGAAAGCCCGTCACCATGACACGCATCGACATCTCCTCGTCGGCGACCATTGCGTCGTCGACGATTCTCGGGGCCGATCGCACCGTTTTTCTTCCTCTCCCGTGCGGGCGCCGCGGCAATGGAGGAGTGGCGCGTGCCGCCGGCCGGCCGGAAACGTGGTCCGCCCTGCCCGTTTCTGCATTGTTGGAGGCGAGATGGAGTACGCGCCGGACCATGCCGAGCTGTACGACCTGCTCATGCGCACCCGGGGGAAGGACTACCGGGGCGAGGCGAAGACGCTCGTCGAGCTGGCCACCGCGCGCGCCGGGCGACCGGGCTCGCTGCTCGACGTGGGCTGCGGGACCGGGGCGCACCTGGCCGGGTTCGCGGAGCTCGTGCCCGACGTGGCCGGCGTCGACGTCGCCGAGGGCATGCTGGCCGTGGCCGCGGAGCAGCTGCCCGGCGTGCCGCTGCACCTCGGGAGCATGCGGGAGTTCGACCTGGGCCGGACCTTCGACCTGGTGGTCTGCCTCGGCAACGCGGTCGCCTGCATGCCGACCGTGCGGGACCTGCGCGGCGCGGTCGCCGCGATGGGCGCGCACGTCGCGCCGGGCGGGGTGCTGATCGCCGAGCCGTGGTGGTTCCCCGACGGCTTCCTCGAGGGCCACGTCGCCGGGCACCTCGTCGAGGAGGAGGGCCGGATCGTCTCCCGGGTCAGCCACGCCAGGAGGGTCGGCGACGTCACGCACCACGAGGTGCACTTCACCGTCGCCGACGCGGCGGGCGTGCGGGGCTGGGACGAGGTCCTGAAGTTCACGCTGTTCGAGCCCGAGGAGTACGTCGAGGCGTTCCGTGCGGCCGGGTTCGTCGACGTCGAGCTGGCGCCCGCGCTGACGCTGTCCGGCGGCCGCCGCGTCGCGCCCGGGCTGTTCGTCGGCGTCCGGCGCTGACGCACGTCCGGAGACGACGACGCCTATCCCCGCCCAGGAGGGTGCACGGCATGACCCCGAACCCGGAAGCCGGCCCGATCAGGGCCACGATCGTGGAACAGGTGGCCAAGTACCACGCCGCCGTCGCCGGGCCGGTCCCGTTCCGGCCGGGCGTCACGCCGATCCTCCCCTCGGGCGCGGTGCTCGACGAGGACGACCGGGTGGCACTGGTCGAGGCCGCGCTGGACATGCGGATCGCCGCCGGGACCACCGCGCGCCGCTTCGAGCGCCGGTTCGCCCGGCGCCTGGGGCTGCGCAAGGCGCACCTGACGAACTCCGGCTCCTCGGCCAACCTCCTCGCGCTGTCCGCGCTGTGCGCCCCCGACCTGGGCGACGACCGGCTGCGGCCCGGCGACGAGGTGGTCACGGTGGCGGCCGGCTTCCCGACCACCGTCAACCCGATCGTGCAGAACGGCCTCGTCCCCGTCTTCGTGGACATCGAGCTCGGCACGTACAACACCACGGTGGACCGGGTGGCCGCGGCGATCGGGCCGCGCACCCGCGCCGTCATGATCGCCCACGCGCTGGGCAACCCCTTCCCCGCCCAGGAGATCGCCGACCTGGCCACCGAGCGCGGCCTCTACCTCGTGGAGGACAACTGCGACGCGGTGGGCAGCACCTACCGCGGCAGGCCGACCGGCGGCTTCGGGGACCTCAGCACCGTGAGCTTCTACCCGGCGCACCACATCACCGCGGGCGAGGGCGGCTGCGTCCTGACCGACAACCTCGTGCTGGCCCGGATCGTGGAGTCACTGCGCGACTGGGGCCGCGACTGCTGGTGCGAACCGGGGGAGAGCGACACCTGCCGCAAGCGGTTCGGCTACCGGATGGGCGAGCTGCCCTTCGGCTACGACCACAAGTACATCTTCTCCCACGTCGGCTACAACCTGAAGTCCACCGACCTGCAGGCGGCACTGGCGCTGAGCCAACTGTCCCGCGCGGACCGGTTCGACGCCGCCCGGCGGGCCAACTGGCGACGGCTGCGCGAGGGGCTCGACGGGGTGCCCGGCCTGCTGCTGCCCTCGCCCACCCCCGGCAGCGACCCCAGCTGGTTCGGCTTCGTGCTCACCGTCCTGCCGGACGCGCCGTTCACCCGCGCGGACATCGTCGGGTTCCTGGAGGCCCGCAGGATCGGCACCCGGCTCCTCTTCGCCGGCAACCTGACCCGGCACCCGGCCTACCTGGACCAGCCGCACCGGGTGTCCGGCGAGCTGACCAACAGCGACGTCGCCACCGAGCGCACCTTCTGGATCGGGGTCTACCCGGGCATCACCGGGGAGATGGTCGACTACATGGTCTCCTCGATCCGCGAGTTCACCCGCGGAGCCTCCCGTGGCGCGTGAACCGGCGATCCTCGGCGGCGCCCCGGCCTTCGCGCGGCCGCTGCACGTGGGCCGGCCCAACGTGCCGGACGAGGAGCGCGTGCTGGCGCTGGTCCGGGAGGCGTTCGGCAGGCGGTGGCTGACCAGCTTCGGGCCGCTGGTCAAGCAGTTCGAGCGCGACCTCGCCCGGCAGGCCGGGGTGAAGCACTGCATCGCGACCTGCAACGCCTCGGTCGCGCTCCAGGTCCTGATCCGGGCGAGCGGGCTCCGCGGCGAGGTCGTGCTGCCGTCCTTCACCTTCGTCGCCACCGCGCACACGCTGCTCTGGGAGGGCGTCACGCCGGTCTTCTGCGACATCGACGAGGCGACCGGCAACCTCGACCCCGAGCACGCCCGGCGGCTGATCACCCCGCGGACCACGGCGATCGTGGGCGTGCACCTGTGGGGGCATCCCGCGCCGACCGAGGCGCTGGCCGCGCTGGCCGCCGAGCACGACCTCACGCTCCTCTACGACAGCGCCCACGCGATCGGCAGCAGCAGGCTCGGCCGGCCGGTCGGCTCCTTCGGCGACGCCGAGGTGTACAGCTTCCACGCCACGAAGTTCGTCAACTCCTTCGAGGGCGGCGCCGTCGTCACCGACGACGACGGGCTGGCCGAGCGGGTGCGCTCGATGCACAACTACGGCCGCGGCGAGGGCGAGCACGTCGTCTCGGTGGGCACGAACGCCAAGATGAACGAGATCGCCGCCGCGATGGGCCTGACCTCGCTGGCCCACATGCCGGACCTGATCGAGACCAACCGCGTGCGGTACGAGCGGTACGCCGCGGGGCTGGCGGGTGCGCCGGGCCTGCGGCTGCGCGCCCCGGCCCCGGAGAACCGGGTCAACCACTCCTACGTCGTGCTCGAGGTGGACGAGGCGGCGGCCGGGCTCGGCCGGGACGCGGTCGTCGCGGCGCTGCGCGCGGAGAACGTGCTCGCCCGGACCCACTTCCACCCCGGCTGCCACCGCACGGCCCCCTACGCCGACGCCCAGGCGACCCACGCGCCGCTGCCCCTCCCGCACACCGAGGCCCTTTCGGAGCGGGTGGTCGTGCTGCCAACCGGGACGGGGATCGAGCCGACCGACGTGGACGACGTCTGCGCCGTGCTCCGGGACCTGGTGCGCCGGGCCTCGGCGATCCGGGCGGCACTGCGCTGATCGGTGCCCGGCTCTTCTTTCGGGCAATTGTCCCGGGCCGCCCGTGAATTTCTCACAATGCACTGCTGAGGGGCTCCACTTGTGTCGTCCGGAACGGGACGAGGACCATTGTTGCGGGTCCGAACGGCGCATTTCGACCGCGGACACGCGACCGCCATCCGACCGGAGGAAGAATCATGGAAACCACAGCTGGCACCGGGTCCGCCGTGCGGGCCGGCCGCCGCGAGTGGCTGGGCCTCGCGGTCCTGGCCCTCCCCACACTGCTGCTGTCGATCGACCTCAGCGTGCTCTACCTCGCGCTGCCGCGGCTGAGCGCCGACCTCGGCGCGGACAGCATCCAGCAGTTGTGGATCACCGACGTCTACGGCTTCGTCATCGCGAGCTTCCTGGTGACGATGGGGACGCTCGGCGACCGCATCGGCAGGCGGCGCCTGCTGCTCGTCGGCGGGGTGGCGTTCGCGGCGGCCTCCACGCTCGCCGCGTTCTCGGTGAGCCCGGAGATGCTCATCGTCAGCCGGGCCCTCATGGGGCTGGCCGGCGCCACGCTGATGCCCTCGACCCTGGCGCTGATCAGCACCATGTTCCAGGACCCCAAGCAGCAGGGCACCGCCATCTCGGTCTGGATGAGCTGCTTCATGGGCGGCATGCTGCTCGGGCCCGTCCTCGGCGGCCTGCTCCTCGACGCCCTGTGGTGGGGAGCGGTGTTCCTGCTCGCCGTGCCGGTCATGCTGGTCCTCCTCGCGCTCGGGCCCGTGCTGCTGCCCGAGTACCGCAACCCGGAGGCCGGGCGCCTCGACCCGGCCAGCGTGGTGCTGTCGCTGGCCGCGCTCTTCCCGCTGATCTACGGCCTCAAGGAGATCGCCAAGTACGGGCTCGCCGTGGTGCCGGTGCTCTCCCTGCTCGCCGGCGTCGCCTTCGCGGTGGTCTTCGCCCGCCGGCAGAACCGCCTGGCCGACCCCCTGCTCGACATGAGCCTGTTCAAGCCGCGGGTCCTGCGCGTCGCGCTGCTGATCACGATCCTGGCCGGGGTGATGAGCGGCAGCTTCTTCCTCGTCACGATGTACTTCCAGTCCGTCGGCGGCCTGACGCCGTTCCAGACGGCGCTGTGGATGCTGCCCCAGGCCGTCGCGTCGATCGCGGCCGTGCTCGCCGCCCCGGCGCTCGCGCAGCGCATCCGCCCCGGCACCGTCCTGGCCGGCGGGCTCGTGCTCGTCGTCGCCGGGTACCTGACGGTGGCCGCCGCGGCGACCGCCCAGAACCTGGTGCTGCTCGTGGTCGGGCTCGTGGTCTCCTCGGTGGGCGCCGCTCCGCTGGGCGCGCTGGGCATCACGCTCGTGTTCTCCACCGCGCCGATGGAGAAGATGGGGTCGGCGTCCTCCATGACGGAGACGACCGCCGAGTTCGGCATCGCGCTCGGCGTCGCGCTGATGGGCACCATCGGCACCGCCGTCTACCGCGGCCAGGTCGACCCGGCGGCGGTCCCCGGCCTGCCCGCCGACGCCGCCACCGCGGTGGGCGACAGCGTCACCGACGCGCTGACGGTCGCGGCCACCCTGCCCGCCGAGCTGGCGGGTGCGGTCACCGAGGCGGCCACGACGGCCTTCTCCGGTGCGCTCGCGGCCACCACCGTCGTCTCGGCGGCGATCGCCGCGGTCCTGGCCGTCGTCGCGTTCCGCACGCTGCGCCACCTGCCGCCCACCGGCCAGGCGGCCGAGGAGCAGGCCGGGGACGGCGAGCAGGCGCCCGAGGGTGCCGTCCCGGTCGCCGCGGTCCCCGGCGACTGAGCGCTCCCACCCCGTCCCCCGTCCCGGCTCCGTGCCGGGGCGGGGGACGGTCGTGTCCGCCCCGGCCCCCGCCGCCCCGCCCCGCCCCTGGATCGCAGCGGGGTGACACCGCTCCGATCCAGTCGCAGCGGTGTCACCCCGCTGCGACCGGGGGAGCGGCGGGCCGCGGGGGCGGCGGCTGGGCCGGGCGGTGGGGGCCGGTCGGTTCGGGGCGTCGGGTGGGCCGGCGACGGCGCTGACCTGAACACGTCGCCCACCGCGCCCGGGACGAACGGGGTCATGACGGCCTCCCCGTCCCCGCCCCGCACGTCCACGACCTGGGCGGCGCCGTCGCTGCGGACCGTCGACGAGGGCACCCGCAGCACGTGGACCACGGCGGCTCACCCTCGGTCCGTCGACGCGGCACGGTGCCGGCCCCGGCAGGTGCGGGAACGTCGGTGGACGCCCGTCGGCTCGACCGGTGCGCCGGCCTCCGGCCTCTCCGGACGGGTCGTTCCACGAGGGCGGACCGCGCGGCTTCGCCGTGCTCGCGGCGGCCGTGCTCGCGACGGAACTCGACCAGGGTCGCGCATCCGGGCGTCGGTGTGCCGGTACGGAGGCGAAGGCCGGCGGCAGGACGAGCCGGTCGCACCCCGGGCACGCGAAACGGCGGAGGGGCGGGAGAGTCTCCTCTCCCGCCCCTCCGCCGATGTGGCGTCGTCGGTCCGACGGTCAGACGGTCACCTTGCGGAGGTGGTCGCCCAGCAGGTCGAAGAAGCTGTTCCAGCCCTCCTCGGCCTGCGGGAGCTCCTCCTCGGGCAGGTTGCCCACCTGCGAGAACGTCATCTCGGTCTTCGAGCCGACGGCCTTGAGGGTGACGGAGATGAACTCGTCGCCCTGCTCGGTCCGGCTGCGCGGGTCGTTGTCGTCGACGAGGCTGTAGACGAGCTTCTCGTTCGGGACGACCTCGTGGTAGACCCCGTGGAAGGGGATCTCCATGCTGCCGTCGTCGGCCTTCATGGTCGCGGTCCAGGCGCCACCGGGCCGGACCTCCATGGTGACGGTCGAGATCGGCGTGGTGAAGCCCTCGCCGGTCCACCACTGCTGGAACTGCTCCGGCTCGGTCCAGGCGCTGTAGACCTGCTCGGGCGTCGCGTCGTAGCTGCGCGTGATCTCGATCTTCCGGGTGTCGCTCATGACCGGGGTTTCCTTCCTCATCGGTGTGGCACGGCGTGGAACGGGAGCGTCCGCCGGACCGCCGGGGCGGTTGAGCGGCTGCCGTGCTGTGCCGCCCCCTGGGAAAGATCGTGGCAGGGCGGGCGGGGCCCCCGGTACTGCCGCGGTCACGAGGTGGACGTGGGTTCTTCACGTCCACGGCCGGGGCAATCGGGGAGTCGTCGCACCGCCGGGGCGGGCCGGACGCTCGGGGGCGACCAGCACCGGGCAGCGGGCCCGGTGCGCGCCTGTGCTGGAGGACCACGGATGACACCGAGCACCGAGGCGACCGGCGGCCCGCGTGCCGCGGCGGGGCCCGGCCCCGGGGCCCGCACGGCCGGGGAGGTGGTCGCCGCCGCCGCGGCGCTGGCCCCCGGCCTGCGCGAGCGGCAGGAGGAGACCGAGAAGCGCACCTACTACGCCGAGGACACCCACGCCGCGTTCGACGAGGCCGGCCTCTACCGGATCCTCACCCCGCGCCGCTACGGCGGCCTCGAGCTGGGGCTCGGCACTTTCATGGAGGTCGTGCTGACGCTGACCCGGGCCTGCCCGTCCACGGGCTGGATGTACTGCCTGGGCCACGCGCACGCGCACGCCGCGGCGACCCTGCTCCCCGCCGGCACCCAGGAGCGCCTCTTCGCCGACGGCCGGCTGATCTGCCCGGCGACCGTGGGCCCGTCCGGTACCGCCGCCCGCGTGCCCGGGGGCTGGCGGCTCGACGGCGTCTGGCCCTACTGCTCCGGCTCGCCCTACGCCACGCACGTCATGGGGCACACGCTCGTCGAGGGCCCGGACGGGCCCGCGCCCATGCTGTTCGTCGCGCCCCGGGAGATCTGGACCCGGCTCGACGACTGGGGCTCCACGCTCGGCCTGCGCGGCAGCGGCTCGCACAGCGTGGAGATCCACGGGGTCGTCCCCGAGGACCACACCCTGCCCACCCACCTCAGCATGGCCGACCTGTCCGGCGGGGCGCCCGGGGCGGAGCTGCACGGCGCGTTCTACGCCGGCGGGCTGATGAGCTTCATGGTCCTGGAGGACGCCGTCCTCGCCGTCGGGATGGCGCGGGCGGCCCTCGACGAGTACGAGGAGCTCATGCGCACCCGCTCCACGATCTTCCCGCCGATCGGGCCGCGCACCGCGGACCCGGACTTCCAGCGCCGCTACGGCGAGGCGGCCGGCCTCGTCGGCGCGGCGGAGGCGGCGTTCCGGCACACCGTCGGGCGCTGGGAGGAGCTCGCCGCCGGGCCCGGCCTCTCCGGCGAGGAGGAGCTGCGCATCGCCACCGTCTGCCGCGAGATCGTGCGGCTGGCGTGGACGGCCGTCGAGGGGCACCTGGTCCCGACGGCCGGGTCGAGCGCGGTCCGCGCCGGCGCCCGCATGGAGCGGATCTGGCGGGACATGTCGATGCTGCACGGGCACGCCGGGGTGGCGGTCTTCCTCTCCGGCATCGCGCAGCGGGAGTACGCCCGCGCCCGCTTCGGTGCGGCGGCATGAGCCGCCAAAGCCACGCCCGCGGCGCCGCCCTGTCGCCGCTGCGGGAGCACACCATCGGCGAGGACCTCGCCAGGGCGGTCGCCGCGGGCGGGGACCGGGACGCCGTCGTCGACCTCGCCGCCGGGCGCCGGCTCACCTACCGCGAGCTCGCGGCGGAGGTCGATGCCGTCGCGGCGGGCCTGGTCGCGAGCGGGATCGAGCGCGGGGACCGGATCGGCGTCCTCGCCCCCAACGGCGCCGACTGGGTGGTGGCGCAGTTCGCGGCGGCCGTCGCGGGCGCGGTGCTGGTCACCCTCGACCCGTCCTACACCTCCCGCGAGCTGGCCTACGTGCTACGCCGGGCGGGCGTGCGGCTGCTGCTGCACGCGCCCGGGCACCGCGGGACCGACCTGGCCGCGGTCGTCGCGGGCGCGGCGCCGGAGTGCCCCGCCCTGGAGGGGAGCGTCGTGCTGGGCGGTCCGGGCTGGGCCGCGCTGGCCGCGGCGGGCCGGCGCGCCGGGCCGGCCGCGCTC
>JAPLAT010000272.1 GCA_026393175.1 Pseudonocardiales bacterium | reverse complement strand
GGTCCCTCTCGGCAAGCGGTTCGGAATCTCCGAGGCTCATCCTGCTATCCGCGCGTGGTGGTGCCAGCGCACTATGACAAATTCGAGTCAGAGAGAGGAACGAGTTGGCGCCCAAACTTTCAGACGGGCATCAAAGCCCAGGGGTCAAAACGGGCGCCAACCCGCTCCAAAAGGGGAAAAAAACGAGTGGTGTGCTGCGGTGGAGTTTCGTTGGGTTACGCGGCGGCGGGCTGAGGGGCGGTGGCGAGCGCAGCGGCGAGTTTCGGCGCCTTGCCGCGCAGCACGTAGGCGGCGGCGCGCAGGTCCGCCTCGGGCGGGACGGTCGTGCGCGAGCTGGGCGCGTTGGACGTGGCGTAGTGCCCGTGGGTCTGCGGCGGGTCGACGACCGCGGCCGCGTCCTGCACGTCGCTGGGCAGGATCAGGACGGCGACGGTGCGGTGGGCCAGCGCCGTGCGGCAGGCCCGGTCGACGAGGTGGCGGACCTGGCTGGGGTCGTCGACCTGGGCGAGGAACCCGGCGACGTCGGAGAACACGGAGGCCAGGTCCACCTCCTGGTAGTAGCCCCCGCCCTGCGCCGTCAGCGCGGTCTGCCCGACGAGCGCGACGACGGGCTGGTGGTCCAGCTTCGCGTCGTAGAGCCCGTTGAGCAGGTGCAGGGCGCCGGGCCCGGAGGTCACCAGCGCCGCGCCGATCGCGCCGCCGCCGTACTTGACGTGGGCCGCGGCGGCGAACCCGGCGGTCTCCTCGTGGCGGACCTGCACGAACCGGGTGTCGTCGCGGCGCTGCAGCGCCGCCGTCACGCCGTTGACGCCGTCCCCCGGGTAGCCGTAGTAGTGCCGGACGCCCCAGGACGCCAGGCGGTCGACGAGGTGGTCGGCGACCGTGGGGCGGCGGGGCTCGTCCCCGGTCGTCGGGGTCTGCGGGATGGGGTTCGCCATGCCCTGAGGTGCCCGGCGCGGCCGGGGACGAACCGCCGGGACGCTCAGCCCTCGGCGGCGCGCCGGTCCCGCTCGACCTCGCGGCGCTCGTGCTCGGTGCGCCGGGCCAGCGCGTCGTCGTCGGGGTGCGGGGACGCCTTCGCGTGCTCGCGGTGGTCGGGCCGGGCCTCCTCGTGGGGGTCGAGGACGTCGTCGAGGTCGGGTCGGTCGTGGGGTGTCGTCATGCCGCCGGGCGTACCCACCGTGCGCCGGGCGACACACAGGAGTTTGAGGTGGGCCGTCGGGGTACCACCGCCCCGTGGACGACGACATGCCCGCCGGGCTCGTGCGCAGCGACCCGGCCGGTCCGGGGTGGTCGCGCCGCGGTCGCGGCCGTGGTTTCGGGTACCTGGACGAGAACGGCGCGACCCTGACCGCTCCGGACGGGGTGGCCCGCTGCCGCGCGCTGGTGATCCCGCCGGCCTGGCGCGAGGTGTGGATCTGCCCCGACCCGGCCGGGCACATCCAGGCCGTCGGCACCGACGCGGCGGGCCGGCGCCAGTACCGCTACCACGACGAGTGGAACCGGCACCGGTCCGTGGCGAAGTACGACCGCGTGCTGACGCTGGGCGAGCGGATGCCCGCGGTGCGCGCGGAGGTCGCGCGGCGTCTCGGCGAGCGCGGGCTGGGGCGCGACCGGGTGCTGGCCGGCGGGGTGCGGATGCTCGACGTCGGGGTGTTCCGCGCGGGCGGCGAGGAGTACGCCCCCGGTGGCGGGGACGACGAGGACGAGGGCACCTTCGGCCTGGCCACGCTGCGCCGCGAGCACGTCCGGCTGCGCCGCGGCGCGGTGGAGGTGTGCTACCTGGCCAAGGGCGCGATCGAGCGGACCGTGGCGCTGCGCGACCCGGTGCTGCACCGGTTCGTCGGCGGGCTGCTGCGCCGCCGCGGCGGCGGGGAGGACCTGCTGGCCTACCGCGTCCGGCGGGACTGGCACGACGTCCGCGCCGAGGACCTCAACGCCGGGGTCAAGGAGCTGGCGGGGGAGCAGTACACCTGCAAGGACCTGCGCACCTGGAACGCCACCGTGCTCGGGGCGGTGACGCTCGCCGCCGCGGCCGCGGAGAACGGCGGTGTCCCCACCTCGGAGCGCGCCCGCAAGCGGATGGTCAACGAGGCGGTGCGGACGGTGTCCGAGCACCTGGGCAACACCCCGACCGTCGCCCGGGCGTCGTACGTGGACCCGCGGGTGGTCGAGCGCTTCACCGAGGGCGCGACGATCCTGCGGGCGCTGCGCCGGGCCGGGCCGCTCGACCCGTCCGACGACGCCGGCCGGGCGGTGCTCGACCGCGCCGTCGTGCGCCTGCTCGAGCAGGCGTGACCGGCCCGCCGCGCCCCGCCCTGCGGAGGACGGGCCGGGGCGGGAGGCTGAGCCGGTGCACCCGTCCCCGTCCCCGCCCGTCCCGGACGACGGCACCGCACCCGACGACGTCGGCGAGCTGCGGCGCCAGCTCGACCGGCTGCGCCTGCTGACCGACGCCGCCGCCGCGCTGTCGGCCGCGGCCACGCCGGGCGCGGTCGTCGACACCGCCGTCGAGCACTTCGGGCGGCTGCTGGGCACCACCTCGGTCGCGGTGTTCGAGCTGAGGGGGGCCGACAGCCTCGACGCCATGACCCTCGGCGGCTGGGTCCAGGGGGCCCGGGACGCCTGGACGACCATGCCGCTGGACGCCCCGGCGCCCGTCGCCGAGGCCGCCAGGCACCGGGGACCGGTGTGGACCGAGAGCCCCGCCGCGTGGCGCACCCGCTACCCGCACCTGGTCGGGATGCTCGACGACTACGGCTACCGGGGCGTCCTCGGGCTCCCGCTGGTCGCCGGGGGCGAGCTGATCGGCGCGGTCGGGATCGGCTTCCTCGACGACCGCGAGCTCGACGCCGACGAGCGCGCGGCGGTCGTCTCGCTGGGGGACCAGTGCGCCCAGGCGCTGCAGCGCGCGCGGCTGCTGCAGGTCGAGAGCGACGCCCGGCAGAGCGCGGAGCAGCTGACCGCGATGGTCGCGGCCCTGTCCCGGGCCCGCACCCCGGACCAGGTGGTCGCCGCGATCGCCGCCGCCGCGCGGGAGCTCGGCGCGACCTCGTTCGTCGTGGCGGTCCGCGGTCCGGGCCCCGACCTCGACCTACTGGGCGACCCCGCGGCCGCGCCGGGTCCGGCGGCACTGCCCGCCGACGCGGCGCACCCGCTCGCGCACGCCGTGCGGACCGGGGAGCCGGTGTGGCTGGCGCGCCGCTCGGAGCTGGCCTGGCGCGAGCGCAGCTTCAGCGGGTCCCCGTCGGCCCCCGACGTCGACGTGGCCGTGCCGATGGTCCTCGACGACCGGGCCGTGGGTGCGGTCGGCATGGGTTTCGCGGGCGACCCGCCGCACTGGTCGCCCGGCCGGCGGCAGTCGGTGCTCACGCTGGCGGCGCAGTGCGCGCAGGCGCTCGACCGCGCGCGCCTGCAGCAGGTCGAGCACGAGATCGCCGACACCCTGCAGCGGAGCCTCCTCCCGGAGCGGCTGCCCGAGCTCGACCGGCTGGCGCTGGCGGCGCGGTACCTGCCCGGCGCGGACGGGTCGCAGGCGGGCGGCGACTGGTACGACGTGATCGAGCTCGACGCCACGTCCGTCGCGCTGGTCGTGGGGGACGTGGTCGGGAAGGGCCCCGCGGCGGCGGCGCTGATGGGCCGGCTGCGCACCGCGCTCGCGGTCGCCCTGCTGCGCGGCGACGGCCCGGCCGCCGCGCTGGGCCAGCTCGACCGCTTCTGCGCGCGGGTGCCGGCCGCCCGCGCCTCCACCGCCGCGTGCCTCCTGCTGGACCGCGAGTCCGGCAGGGTGCGCTGGGCGAGCGCGGGCCACCCGCCGCCGGTCGTGCTGGAGGGGGAGACGGGGGCGCCGCTGGAGGGCGCGCTCGGGCCGGTGCTGGGCCTGAGCGGTGCACGGCCGTCGGCCTTCCCCGAGCACGCGTGCACGCTGGCCCCCGGCGACACGCTGGTGATCTACACCGACGGGCTCGTCGAGCGCCGGGGGGAGCGGCTCGACGAGGGGCTGGCCCGGCTGGCCGCCGCCGGGGCCCGGGAGGCGGCACAGCCGCCCGCCCGGCTGGCCGACGCGCTGCTCCGCGCGCTGCTGGACGACGTCGACCCGGCCGACGACGTCGCGCTCGTCGTCACCCGCCTCCTGCCCCCGCCGTGGCGGGGCGCCGTGCCGGCCCGGGCCGAGGAGCTGCGGCGGATGCGCCGGGCCGTCGAGCGGTGGGCGTTCGCGACCGGACTCGACGCCGACCAGGCCGACGACCTGCAGTTCGCGCTCGGGGAGGCCGTCGCGAACGCGATCGAGCACGCCTACCGCGAGCGGCCCCGCGGGGAGGTCGCCGTCGGGCTCACGCGGCGCGCCGACGGGGCGGTGCAGGTGCAGGTGGCCGACTCCGGCTCCTGGCGGCCCGCCCCGCCCGACCCGGGTTTCCGCGGCCGGGGCCTGGAGGTGATCCGGGCGATCGGCACCGACGTCGACGTGGCCGCAGGTGCGGACGGGACCCGCGTCGGGTTCCGGGTGCCGCCCGCGCCCCCGGGCGTGCCCGTGCCGGCCCGCCGCGCGGGCGGGGCGGGCACGCCGGTGCCGGCGGACGTCACCGTCACCGAGGCGCGGGGCGAGCGGCGACTGGCGATCGACGGGGAGATCGACCTCGCGGGCGCGGGCGCGATCGGCGACCGGGTGCGGGCCGCGGTCGCCGACGCCCCGCCCGGCACGCGGATCGTGCTCGACCTGACCGCCACCGCCTACGTGGCCAGCGCCGGGGTCGCGCTCCTCCTGGACGCCGTGGAGCGGGCCAGGGCGCGCGGCCTCCCGGTCGACGCGTGCCTGGAGCCGGGTGGCGCGGTCGCCCGGATCCTCGCGCTCACCGGCGTGGAGGCACTGCTCGGTGTGCCCGTCACGGGGGTGGAGTCGCCGCGGACGGGGTAGCCGTCCCGACGTGCGGCACGACGAGGAGATGCGCGAGCGGCTGGCGGCGCAGGTGTCCGTCCTGGCGAGGGACGGCGGGCGGAGCGTGGGGGTGGCCGAGTCGCTGACCGGCGGGATGCTCGCCCAGGCGCTGGCCGTGTCGGGCGGGGCCTCCGCCTGGTTCCGCGGCGGGCTGGTGGCCTACGCGGCCGGGGTCAAGCACGAGGTCCTGGGGGTGCCCGAGGGCCCGGTCGTGACGGCGGAGGCCGCGGCGCAGATGGCCCGGGGAGCCCGGCGGCTGCTGGGCGCCGACGTGGCCGTCGCGGTCACCGGCGCGGGCGGACCGGACCCGCAGGACGGGCAGGAGCCCGGCACCGTCTTCCTGGCGGTGTGCGACGGGACCGGCGTGCGCGGCGAGGAGCACCGGATCGCGGGCGATCCCGCGCGGGTGTGCGCGGTCACGACCGCGCTGGCGCTGCGGCTGCTGGTCAGCTCCCTCGGCGCGGGTGCGCCCTCGGACGCGGACGCGTTTCCCGGGACCGCGGGCGGGTAGGCCGGGGGCGCGCCACCGCACCCGCCACCGAGGAGGTCCCCGTGTCCGCACGCCGCCGCACCCGCGCCGAGTACGAGCGCGGCCTTCCCGGGTACCACGACCCGACCGCCGGTGTCGGCGGGTCCACCCCCGGGCTCAGCGCGCTGACCCTGCGGGCGGTGCTGGCCGGCTTCGGCCTGGTGGTCAGCGCTGTGGGCGCGGTGCTCGCGGCCCGCGCCGGGCTCGTCTGGTTCGCCGTCGTGCTGGGGGTGGTCGCGGTCGTCGCCCTGGTGGACCTGGCCTGGATCCTCCACCGCAAGCGCCGCGGCGAGCCCGGATGACGCTCGACGCGCTGCGCCCCGCCGCGCCGCGCGGGACGCCACCGGAGCGGCGCGACGACGCCGTCACCGCCCTGGTGGACGACCTGCGGGTGGTGGCCGGGCTGCGTCCGCCCGCCTGACCGGGCGGGCAGGCGGGGTCAGCGTCCCGCCGACCCCGGCCGGGCCATGTTCCGATGCATCCGGGCCTTCACCGCGTCGGGCAGCAGGGCGTTGAGGACGCCCGACGCCCTGGTGGTGGGCGACCCCGCGACCACCGTGCGGCGGTCGCTCATCAGCGCGTCGAAGCCCTGCGCGGCCACCTGCGCCGGGTCGTCCTTCTGCGCGACGCCGACGCGGGTGTCCTTCATGTCGGCGCGGTCGAAGAAGTCGGTCTCCGTCGGGCCGGGCATCAGCGAGGTCACCGTCACGCCGGTGTCCGCGAGTTCCTCCTGCAACGCCTCGGCGAAGGACTGCAGGAACGACTTGGACGCGTTGTAGACCGCCTGGTAGGTGCCCGGCATCGTCGAGGCGATCGACGAGGTGATGAGGACGCGCCCCTCGTCGCGGGCGGTCATGTCGCGCAGCAGGTGCTTGGCCAGGCGCACCGTCGAGGAGATGTTGACGTCGATGATCTCCTGCTCGTCGGCGAGGTCGATGTCGACGAACGCGCCGCCCCGGCCCACGCCGGCGTTCAGCGCGGCGGCGGCCAGCGGCCGCCCGGTGGCCACGACGGCCTCGTGGACGCGTTCGACGCCCTCGGCGGTGCGCAGATCCGCCCGGACGGTGGCGACCGACCCGGTGCCGGCCTGGTCGAGGACGGCGGCGGCGCGCTCGAGCCGGTCGTCCTCCGCGGTGAGGAGCAGGTCGAAGCCGTGCCCGACGAACTGCTTGGCCAGTTCGTAGCCGATACCGCTCGACGCGCCGGTGACGAGGGCGAGCGGCCTGATCCCGAGGGAGGTGGTCATGTCCCGGGCGTACCCGCCACCGCGCCGGGCACGCACCGGGCGCGCCGGTCAGCGGATCCCGGCGACGACGACGAGCTCCTCCACCCGCTGTCCGGGGGTGATGAGCGCGCGCTGCTCCAGCATCTCGGCGCGGGCGTGCAGGACCGGGCCGAACGGGATGGTCACCCTGGCCAGCACGGTGGGCGCGAAGCCGGCGTTGCCCAATGCGTCGACCGTGGCCTGCGTGCCGCACAGCGCCGAGTGCACGAGCAGGATCTGGCCGTCCTCGCTGAGGACGTCGGGCGCCCCCGCGCAGATCCGGTCGAGGATCGCGCGACCGTCCACCCCGCCGTCCCAGCACCGCGCCCGGGTGTGCCGGCTCAGCCGGGCCGTGGCCGCGGGCACGTAGGGCGGGTTGCTCACCACGAGGTCGAAGCGCTCCCCGGCGACGGGGCCGAACAGGTCGCCCCGCCGCACGTCGACGGGCACGCCGGCCAGCGCGGCGTTCAGCCGGGCGGCGGCGACCGAGCGCGCCGAGAGGTCGACGGCTGTGACCGACGCGGCCCCGGCCCGGGCCGCCGCCAGCGCGATCGCGCCGGTCCCGGTGCCGACGTCGAGCACCCGCCGCCCGGCGGCGTAGGCACCGCGGTGCATCTCGTCGATGAGCACCCGGGTGTCGGTGTCGGCCCGGTACACCCCGGGGGCGCGCATGAGCATCATGACGTTCAGATGCCCGGGCGGAACTGCTCCAAACGCCGCTCGGCGCGTGGACGGGCTGCCGGCGGGGTGCCGGGTGCGGCGCGGACCACACCATGACCGCCCCCGGCGCGGGTACCCGGACGGGGTGACCCTCGTCGACCACCTCGCCGGGCTGCCCGGCCTGTCGCTCACCTCCTACGCGACCGTCCGGCGCGCCGTGATCACCGGCGCGGGCGGCCGCGACCCCGACGAGGGCGTACCCGCGCACCTGCGCGGCCGGGGAGCGGTCGTGCTGGTCGGCGGGTTCTGCACCACCGACGCGGTGCTGGCCCCGATGCGGGACTGGTTGTGCGACCTGGGCTACTCCGTCGTCACGCACACGCTGCACTCCGGGATGGACTGCGGGAGCCGCAGCGTCGACGAGCTGCGGGCGACCGTGGACCGGGCGGCCCGGCGGGACGGCGGCGGCGAGGGGGTGCACGTGGTCGGCTACAGCCGCGGTGGGCAGTTCGGCCGGGCCGTCGCCGCCGACCCCGGGGCGCCGGTGCGGTCGCTGGTGACGGTGGGCACCCCGTTCTCGTTGTTCCGCCTCGGCCTGCCGGTGGCCCTCCCGGCGCTGGCCGTGATGGCGGCCGGGACGCTGGGCCTGCCGAACACGGCCTCGTCCACCTGCCTGGTCGGGTCGTGCTGCGCGGACTACCGCCGGGGCCTGCGCGCCCCGGTGCCGGTGCCGTTCACCTCGGTCTACAGCAGGCAGGACCGGCTGGTGCCGTGGCGCTCGTCGGTCGACGAGCAGGCCGACAACGTCGAGGTCACCGGCTCGCACCTCGACCTCGTCGAGGCCGGCCCCGCCCGCCTCGCCGTGGCGCGGGCCCTCGTGCGCCACACCGCGCGGACCGCCGGGCGCCTGCCCGCGGGCGCGTCGCGCACCGCCTAGCGAGCAGGACACCTAGCCGGAGACCCGGTCCTGCGCGCGCCGCGACGGCACCCGGACCCGCCGCACGAGCCACAGCGCGCACCCGACGACGACGGCGGCCGCGGCGATCGCCAGCGCCGCCTGGAAGCCGCGGAACGGGAACAGCCCACCGGTGGGTGCCAGGACCAGGGCCAGCGGCACCGACACGGCGAGCAGCGGCCGGCGGACCCACGGCAGGGCCGTCGACGCGACGAGCGCGGGCAGGCTCCACACCAGGTACCAGGGCTGCCCGGCGGGCCCGAGCACCACGACGGCGGCCAGGGCCGCGCCCACCCCGGCGACGGGGTCCAGCCGCCCGCGCTGCACGGCCAGCAGCGTCGCCGCCACGGCCGCGACGGCGCCGACCACCCCGGCGGTCCGGAGCAGCCCGACGGTGGTCGCGGTGTGGTCGCCGAGCCCGGCGAGCACGCCCAGCGCCCCCGCGACGTAGCCGGCGTCGGTGGTGAGGGAGAACGGGCTGTCGATGGTGGCGGGCACGCCCAGGGCGCCCAGCCACCCCGGCCCGACGCCGGCGACGGCCATGAGCACGGCCGTGCCGGCGCCCGCGACGGCGGTGAGCACGGCGCCCTGCGCCACCACCGCCCGCGGCCCCCCACCGCGCGCCCTGGCCGTGCCGAGCACGCCGAGCGCCACGAGCGCGGGCAGCTTGACCGCCGCGGCCGCGACGATCAGCACCGCGCCTGCCAGCAGGAGGGGGTCGAGCAGGCGGTCGCCGGCGCGCAGGCCCAGCTCCAGCCCGGCGAGCATCAAACCGATCATCAACGCCTCGTTGTGCACGCCGCCGACCAGGTGGAACAGCACCAGCGGGTGCGCCGCACCGCACCAGAGCGCGAACCGCGGGTCCACCCCGCCGCGCCGCGCCAGCGCTGGGACCGCGAGCACGATGAGCGCGATGCCGCCCAGGGCCAGCGCGCGGTGCGCGAGGACGCCGAGCGCGAGGTCGTCACCGGCGAGCGCGGCGACGCCGCGGGACAGGCCGAGGAACAGCGGTCCGTAGGGCGACGGGGTGTCCCGCCACACCGCGGGGATGCTGCGCACCAGCGGGTCGTCCATCCCCAGGGCCGGGGCGGGGCCCAGCGCGTACGGGTCGAGGCCGCGGGCCAGCGTCGCCCCCTGCGCGAGGTAGCTGTAGACGTCGCGGGAGAACACCGGCGGCGCGAGCGCGACCGGCAGCGTCCACAGCACCGCGGCCCGGGCCAGCGCACCGCGCGGGGGCGCGTCCGGGCCGCCCGCGCGCACCAGCACCGCGATCCGCACCCAGGCCAGGACGAGCAGGGCCGCGCCCGCCCACGCCAGGGCGAGGGACAGGGTCGCCGTGCGGGCCGGCAGCCCGAGCAGGCGCAGCCCGGCGAGCGGGTGGGGCACCGGCAGGGCGCCCGCCCCGAGCGCGCCGACGGCCACGAGCAGCGCCCCGGTCGTCCCGAGCAGCCGGGGCGTCGCGGTGCGGTCGGTCCGCGACGGCCGCGCCGTCCGGCCCGACCCGGCCGTGGTCGTCACCGGTGCCGGGGCACCGTCAGGCCGCCGGGCGGCGGGCGCGGCGGGCCTCCTCGGCACCGCGGCGGTCGGCCGTGCGGGCCCGCCGCACGGCGTCGCGGTGCCGGCGCCGCACCTCGACCGGGTCGAACGGCGTGGCGCACGCGCACGGCAGGGCGGGGAGATCGGCGCCGCCGCAGCGGTCGCACACCCACACGTCCATCGGAACCTCCTGTCGGGTGCCCACCGGTCGGCGGCGCACGGGTCGGTCGGTCGGCGCGCGGTCAGCCCGCGCCGGTCACCTGCACGTCGATCTCGCCGTCCCGCACGCCGACGTGCACGTGCGAGCCGGGGGTGAGCTCCCCGGCCAGCAGCAGCGTGGAGAGCCGGTTGTCGACCTCGCGCCGGATGGTGCGGCGCAGGGGACGGGCGCCGAACTCGGGCTGGTAGCCGAGCTCGGCCAGGCGGCGCACGGCGGCCCGGTCGACCTCGACGGTCACGTCCTGGGCCGCGAGCCGCCGCCGCGTGTCCTCCAGCAGCAGCCCGGTGATGGCCTCGAGCTGCTCGGCGTCGAGCCGGCGGAACACGATGATCTCGTCGATCCGGTTGAGGAACTCCGGGCGGAACACCTCGCGCAGCCGCGGCATCAGCGTGTCCTGCAGCGCCCGGCCCTCCTGGGCGGCGGGGTCGCCGCCGCGCGGGCTGCCGAAGCCGAGCGTCATCCCGCGGTTCGTGATCAGCTCGGAGCCGACGTTGCTGGTCATGACGACCACCGTGTTGCGGAAGTCGACGGTGCGGCCCTGGCCGTCGGTCAGCCTGCCGTCGTCGAGCAGCTGCAGCAGCACGTTGAACACGTCCGGGTGCGCCTTCTCGATCTCGTCGAGCAGCAGCACCGAGTACGGCCTGCGGCGCACCGCCTCGGTCAGCTGCCCGGCCTCGCCGTACCCCACGTAGCCGGGGGGCGCGCCGACCATCCGGGCCACGGTGTGCCGTTCCGCGTACTCGCTCATGTCCAGGCGCACCATCCGGTCCTCCTCGCCGAACAGCGCGACCGCCAGCGCCCGAGCCAGCTCGGTCTTGCCGACCCCCGTGGGCCCGAGGAACAGGAAGCTGCCGACCGGACGGTCGTCGTCGCCGAGCCCGGCGCGGGAGCGGCGGATCGCCTCGGCGACGGCGCGGACGGCGTCGTCCTGGCCCACGACCCGGGCGTGCAGCTCGTCCTCCAGCTTGAGCAGCCTGTCTCGCTCGGCCTCGGTGAGCTGGGTGACGGGGATGCCGGTCGAGCGCGAGACGACGTCGGCGATGTCGGCCAGCGCGACCTCGGGGACCTCGCTGCCGTCGATCCCGGAGGCGGGCCCGGCGAGCTGCGCGCGGACCTCGGCGATCCGGTCGCGCAGCTCGCTCGCCCGCTCGTACTGCTCGTCGGCGACGGCCTGGTCCTTGTCGCGCTCCAGCTGCTCGAGGCGCTGCTCCAGCCCGCGCCGGTCGGTGGACGGGGTGCGCGTGCGCAGCCGCACCCTGGCCCCGGCCTGGTCCATGAGGTCGATGGCCTTGTCGGGCAGGAAGCGCTCGGTGATGTAGCGGTCGGACAGCTCCACCGCGGCCCGCAGCGCCTCCTCGGTGTAGCGCACCTGGTGGTGGGCCTCGTACCGGTCGCGCAGCCCCTGCAGGATCTCGATCGCGTCGGCGCAGCTCGGCTCGGGCACCATGACCGGCTGGAAGCGGCGGGCGAGCGCCGCGTCGGCCTCGATGTGGCGGCGGTACTCGTCCAGCGTCGTCGCGCCGATGACGTGCAGCTCGCCGCGGGCCAGCGCCGGCTTGAGCATGTTCCCGGCGTCCATGGCGCCGCCCCCGCCGTCGCCGCCCCCGCCGCCCGCGCCGACCATCGTGTGCAGCTCGTCGATGAAGACGACCAGCTCGTCGCCGTGGGCGCGGATCTCGTCGATCAGCGCCCGCATCCGCTCCTCGAAGTCGCCGCGGTAGCGGGTGCCCGCGACGACGCCGGAGAGCTGCAGCTCCACCACGCGGCGCCCGACGAGGGTGTCCGGGACGTCGCCGTGGGCGATGCGCTGGGCGATGCCCTCGACCACCGCCGTCTTGCCGACGCCCGCCTCGCCGATGAGCACCGGGTTGTTCTTGGTGCGGCGCGAGAGCACCTCGATGGTCTGCTCGATCTCGTCGGCCCGGCCCACGACGGGGTCGAGCTTCCCGGCCCGGGCCGCGGCGGTGAGGTCCTGGCCGAACTGGTCGAGCGTCGGGGTCTCCGACGGCCGGTCGGCCGCGGCCGCGGGGGAGGGCCGCGGGGCCGACCCCTCCGCCGGGCGCCCGGGCGTGGGCCGGGTCCCGGCGAGCAGGCGCCCGGCCGCCGACTCCGGGTTGGCCGCGATGGCCAGCAGCACGTGGTCGGGGCCGATGTAGGTCGACCCGAGCGAGCGGGACACCTGGTGCCCGTCGAGAAGCGCCCGCTTCGCGGCGGGGGTGAGGCTGGGGGCACGGCCGGTCGGCTCGGCGCGGCGCAGTCCCTGCTCGAGCGCCCTGGCGAGGGGCTCCGGATCCACCCCGGACCGCTCCAGCCACTGCCGGGTCGGCTCCAGCCGGGTCGCGGCGAGCAGCAGGTGCAGCGCGTCGAGGTCGGTGTCACCGCGGTCCATCGCCACCTGCGCGGCGACGCTGAGCAGCTCGCGCGCCCCCGCGCTGAGGAGCCGGGTGAGGTCGACCCGCCGCGCGGCGCCACGGGCGCCGGTGGCGCCGAGGAAGCGCGCCAGCAGTTCGTCGGGGTCGGGATCCTCCGGACCGAGGAAGCCGGTCATGGGAGAGCACCTCTCGTCGTCGGCGGGAACAGGACCCGGGCGTTCCCGGTGGGGACGCGGGGAAACACGTCTGAGGCCCGCGGGCGACGAGCCCGGTGCGGGCGTCGGTGTGCGGCGCCGCGCACGGGGTACCCGCCGGCCACGGCCGCCCGCTCCGGCGCGGCCCGACCCGTCTGGAGGACCCGTGCGAGCACCGACCCGGCCCGTGGCCGAGGAGGTCGGAGCGGCGCCCACCGCGACCCGGCCCGGCGACCGCGTCACCGGCCCGCCGCCCGGCCCCGGCACGCCGTACACCGGGGCGACGACGTGATCGGGCTGTTCTCCAGCAGGCTCGGCTGCCTGGGCTCCCTGCTGCTGTCGGTGCTGCTCACCGCGGTGCTGCTGCTCGCGCTGGGCGTCTTCCGCGTCTGAGCGGTCGTGTCACGCGGCGAACGCGGCCCGCAGGTGGTCCGCGGCCTGCTGCTGGGCCTGCGCCGCCTTGTCCAGCACGGCGGCGGCGCCGAAGAACTCGTGCATGACGCCCTCGTAACAGGTGGCCGTGGTCGCCACCCCGGCGGCCTCCAGGTGCCGGGCGAACTCCTCACCCTGGCTGCGCAGGACGTCACGCTCGCCCGTGATGACGAGCGTCGGCGGGAGCCCGGCGAGCCGGTCGGCCGGCACGGCGAGCAGGTCCACGCGCTGGTCCTTCGCGGCCTCGGGCACGCCCCGGAACGCGTGCATCGCCATCCAGGACAGCAGCGGCCGGTTGAGGGGACGGGCGTCGGCCGCGTCCACCATCGACTCGCCCAGCTGGCGGCCCGTCGTCAGCGGGTAGACCAGGACCTGGGCGGCGGGCAGCGGCTCGCCCGCGGCCTGCAGGGCCAGGCAGGTCGCCGCGGCCATGTTCCCGCCCACCGACTCGCCGCCGACGGCCAGGCGCGCCGGGTCCCCACCCAGCCCGGCGGCGTTCTCCCGCATCCAGCGCCAGGCGGCGAGCACGTCGTCGTGCGCGGCCGGGAACACGTGCTCGGGCGCGCGCCGGTACTCGGGGGAGACCACGATCGCCCCGGTGCGGTTCGCGACCCCGCGGCACGACGCGTCGTAGGTGTCGACGTCGTAGAGCACCCACCCGCCGCCGTGGATCCACATGACGACCGGGGCCGGGACGTCGCGGTCGACGCCGGCCGGCCGGTACACGCGGGCCCGCAGCGGCCCGCCCTCGGTGTCGATGACCAGGTCCTGGACCTCGTCGACCGGCTCGGGATCGGTCGAGCGGCCGTCCTCGGCCAGGATCGCGGCCACCGCGTCCACCGGCGTGGGCTGGTGACGGGCCTGGTCGGGCTCGAGGATCTCCAGCGGCTGCGGCTCCAGCCCGGCGAAGGCGTCGACGACGCGCTGCGCCTGCGGGTCGAGCAGGCCCGACGCGTCGGTGGCCAGGCGCCTGCCCCGGCCGGACACCTTGTCGCGGACGGCGTCGACGGCCTTGGCTCCGGCGTCGAGCAGCTGGTGACCGGTCCGGCTCGCCGGGGCGTTCGGATGGGCGTAGGTGGGGGCGGCCCGCTTCGCGGCGAGGAACTCCTCGCCGAGCTCGGTCATCCGGTCCGGCCCCGCCTTGCTGCGGAAGCGCGGCAGGTGCACCCCCTCCTCCTCGACGACGTGCTCGCGCACCGCCGCGATGAGCCGGGTCAGCGACTCCTCGAACCCGGCCTCGCCCGGCTGCCCCTTCTGCAGGACGGCGAGGAGCTCCTTCACCTCCTGGTGCTCGCCGCGCGCGTGCCGGGCGCCCTCGTCGTCACCCACGGCCCGCATGGCGGGGTAGAGGGTCCGCTCCTCGGCGTCCGCGTGCAGCGCCAGCTCGAAGGCCACCTGGTCGACCAGCGTGCGACGGTCGCCGCGCTGCGCCTCCAGGTGCTGGAACTGCCGTTCGACGACGGCGTGGTCGTCGGCGATCAGCCGGTCGACGTCGCCGGGCCGGGTCGGGTAGGTCAGGGGCACGGTGTCCTCCGTGGTGGGGGGCGGACGGTCATGGGGTGACCGCGACGGCCCCGGCGTCGCGGGACGCCGGGGCCGTCGCGGGTGGGGTCCGGCTCGTCCGGACCCGGGGGCATCCCGGCGGGTCAGGCCTTCGGGGCCATGTCGGGCGGGGGAGTGCCGTACAGCCGCGGGTCGCCCGGCGGCAGGATCGGCTTGTCGCCGGACGGCGTGCCCTTGACGTAGGACAGGGTCCGGCCGCTGCCGTCGAGGGCCTCGGTGTCCACCCAGCTCCCCGCGCCCGCCTGGTCGCCGTCCGAGCAGTCGATGAACTGGTAGGCGGCGTCGCGCACGGGGGACTCCTGGTCGACGTCGAACGCGTCGGGCACGGGCAGCTTGTCCAGGCCCTCGGCCTCCAGGTCCTGGATCGCGCGCAGCCACTGCTGCTGGTGGTAGTGGTCGCGGGCGAGCAGGAAGCGCAGCGTGTCCTTCACCCCCGGGTCCTCGGTCATGTTCCACAGCCGCGCGACCTGCAGCCTGCCCTGCATCTCCGCCGTGGCGTTGAGATGGAAGTCGGCGTGCAGGTTGCCGCTGGCGGTGATGAACGCGCCCGACCACGGGATGCCGTTGCTGTCGACGGGGTACGCGCCCCCACCGGTGACGATGGCGTGTTGCGGGTTGCTGCCGCCGAACACCGCTGCGGTCGCCGGGTTGCCGTCCACGGCGGCCTCCTGGGCGGACAGCGGCGCGCCGTCGAGCAGCCGGGCGATCATGGTGCAGATCAGCTCGACGTGGGCCATCTCCTCGGTGCCGATGGCCATCAGCATGTCCTTGTACTTGCCGGGCAGCCGGCAGTTCCAGCCCTGGTAGAGGTACTGGTTCGCGACGGTCATCTCGCCCCACTTGCCCCCCAGGACCTCCTGGAAGCGGCGGGCGAACGCGGGGTCGGGGGCGTCGGGCTTGGCCTCGAACTGCAGGTTCTGCGTGTGGTAGAACATCGCGCCCTCTCGTCAGGTGCTCGGTCGGCGGCGCTCGCCGCCCTCCTCCGGGTGCCCCGGTGCGCGGCCCCCCGGTGCCGGTGCTGGCCCCCCGGGGCCAGCACCGAGCCCCTGCCGGCCGGCGAGTGCCGCGGCCTCGGTGCGGCTGGCGACGCCCAGGCGCCGCAGCAGCGTCGCCGTCAACCGCTTCACGGTGCGGTCGGAGACGTGGAGCTCGGCGGCGATCCGCCGGGTGCCCGCCCCGTCGGCGATGAGCGTCCACAGCCGCCGCTGCTGCGCGTCGAGCAGCGCCCCCGGGCCGTCGGGTCGGGAGCGGGCGGCGGACATCCGGCGCAGCAGGCGCGGTGGCAGGACCGCCCACCCCTCGGCGGCGGCCAGCAGCGGCGTGACCAGCTCCTCGGGCTCGAGCACCGGGTCCAGCACGCCCCGCGCCCCGGCCGCCAGCGCCTCCTCGGCGAGCGCGTCGTCGTCCTCGGCCCGGCCCGCCGCCATCGCGAGCACGGCCGTGCGCGGGTCGACCCGCAGCGCGGCGGCCACCGCGCGCACCCCGCCGGGATGTTCGAGCCCCAGATCGACCAGCACCAGGTCCGGCGCGTGCCTGCGCACCAGCTCGGCCGCGGCGCCGGCGAGGTGCGTGCCGGCGACCACCCGCAACCGCCCGTCGCTCACCGGGGGCAGCAATGCCTCCAGCCCCCTGCGCAGCAGCGGCCGCCGGTCCACCACCAGGATCTGCACACCCACGCCGACCGGGTGCCCGCTCCGGGCGGACCTACGCGCCGCGGACCGCGTCGCCGCTGCGGCCGAGGTCGCCGAGCGCGTCGGAGAGCGTGATCAGGCAGGCGGCGCGCGCGTGCGCCGGCTCGGCGCCCGGGTCCCCGCGCCCGCCCTCCGCGGGGAGCTCCACCGCCTCGTCCGGCGCGTCCGCGCCGTCCCCCCGGTCCGTGCCGGCGGCGGCGCGGGCGCAGAGCACGTCGACCGCCGAGGCGACGCGCCCGAGCAGCTCCGCGAGTCCCGGGTCCGGTGGCTGGTCCGCGCCTTCGGCGAGGTCGTGGAGCAGCACGGCCACGTGGACCACCCGCTCGGTGAGCCGGTCGAACCGCTCGACGGTGCCGTGCTCGGTGAGGGGGGAGCCCGTCCGGTCGATGCCGCGCCGCCGCGGGTTCCACCGGGCGCTGTCGCGGCCGTCCCACACGGCGTCGTCGGTGCGCCGGATCGTCAGCCGGAGACCGCGGGCCCCGTGCACCCAGCGGACCGACCGGGTCGGGCCCCAGCCCTCCCCGACGCCGTCGGCCATCTCCCGCAGCACCCCCGTGACCTGCGCCGCCAGCGACTGCATCGCGGCCCGCGCGTCGCGCAGGTGCAGCGGGGGCAGCACGACGGTGTTGACCAGCGCACCGATCACCGACCCGGTGACGCTGAACAGCACCCAGGAGAGGAGGCCCCCGGGCTCGGCGGCACTGCCGTTGACCAGCAGCAGCAGGGCGGTGATCGCCACCCAGTACCCGTCGTCGCCGAAGCGGCGCCAGCGACCCGCTAGCAACCCCACCACGACGACCGCGGCGAGCCCGACGAGCACGCCCGGGAGCACCCGCGCTGCCGTGAACGCGAGCAGCACCCCGGCGACGACCATGGCCGCCTGCCGCGCCGCGCCCGACCACGAGCGGCGCACCGTCGTCGCGACGGCCAGCACGGCTGCGTACGGGGCGAGGAACGCGTGCTCGGCGGCCGGGCCCCCGGTCGCCCTCGCGACCAGCAGCGCCAGCACGGCGGCCAACGCCGCCTTGCCGGCCTGGACGACCGTCTCGCGCTCGCGCCCGTCCCGGCGCAGCCCGCCGAGGAACCGTCCCGCGGCGCGGTCCCGCGCGCGGGGGTCGACCCTCACCCCCGCCCGTCCCCGGGCCGGTCCGGCGGCACGGCGAAGCGCAGGCCGAAGGGGTCCAGGCCGTGGGGCAGCGGGCGCGCGGCGTCCAGCGGGCCGTCCGTCAGGGCGGGGGTGGCGCGCCCCAGCAGCGCGCGGAGGAACTCGGCGGCGACGAGGAGCACGAGCTCCCGGCCGGGGCAGACGACCGGTCCGGCGCTGAACGGGAGCAGGGTGCGCCCGTCGTCGGCGCGCCCGTCGGACCAGCGGTCGGGATCGAAGCGGTCCGCACCGGGCACCGTCGCGGGATCGCGGTGGAAGAACGAGCTGACCACCCCCAGGGCGGTCCCGGCGGGCAGGGTGGCCCCGCCCCAGCGCGTCGGGGCCGTGGTGTCGCGCAGCACGACGGCGGTGGTCGGCCACAGCCGCACCGACTCCAGGACGGCGCCGCGCAGCAGGGTGCCGTCGTCGCCGGGGACGCGGGCGAGCACGTCCGGGTGGGCCACCAGCAGCGCCAGCGCCCGGAACGTCGCCATCCCCGCCGGGTCGAACGCGAAGAGCCACTGCGGGATCTGGTCCACCCGGTCCGCCCGGTCCGGCGCGGGCACCGCCGCGACGAGCCCGGCCAGGCTGCCCGGTTCGGCGGCGTCGACGTAGGCACCCAGCCGCCGGCGCAGGCGACGGAGCCGGTCGGGGCGCCGGGTCGCGAGGTAGCTCCAGTTGGCCCGGCCGCGCAGGGCGGTGAGCAGGTCGCTCACCTCGCGGTCCTCGCGGGCGGCGTCGCCGAGCACGATGCGGCGCACCATCGGCCGCCAGGCCGCGGCGAACGCGGGCCAGTCCAGCGTGCCGGTCACCCTCGCCAGGTCGGCGCAGCGCGCCGCCTCCTCGCGCGCGGTCACGCCGATCGTGCCGGCCAGGCGGTGCACCGGGTGCCCGGTGTCCAGGACGGCCTCGGCGAAGCGGCGCCGCTCCTCGCGCACCGCACCGTGGGAGACCAGGACGCCGTGGGGCTGGAAGTGCCCCAGCGCGCCACGCTTCTCGCGGGTGTCGGCCGCGAACGGCTCGGGTGAGTCCCGCAGCACGCGATGGACGTCGTCAGGATCGAGCAGCAGCGCGACCGAGCGGCCGGGGACGCGCAGCCGCAGCGGCCCGGCGCCGTAGCGCTCCCGCATCCGCCGCAGGATCGCGTCGGCCCGGTCGTCGAGGTGCCGGCGCTGGGCCAGGGCCGTCATCCGCGGGCGGCGGGCGATCACGCCTTGGGCCAGCATCGGGCCCAGCACGCCGCCGAGCACGCGGGCGGTGTCGCGCGCCGAGGCGCGCGCCGGGGCGTGCCCCCCGGCGGCGGCCCCCTCGCCGGTTCCGGGATCGGTCGCGGGGTCTCCCGCGGGTCGGGTGCTCGGGGCTCGGCTCTGCGGTGTCGAGGTCACGCCCGGCGGCGTACCCGGCCGCGGCGCCGCCCATCCGGGCCCCGGTTGACCGCGCCCGCCGGGGGTATCCCCGGCCGGTGCCGCCCTCCGCCGATCGCCGCCCGACACAGCTCGTCCTGCGGGCCCTGCACCTGGGGGACCTGCTCGTGGCCGTCCCGGCGCTGCGGGCGCTGCGGCGGGCGCGGCCCGACCACCGGCTCGTGCTCGCCGCGCCGGCGGCGCTGGGCCCGCTGGCCGCGCTCACCGGCGCGGTCGACGCGCTGCTGCCCACCGACACCCCGGACGACCTGCGCTGGCCCGGCCCGGCGCCCGAGGTCGCCGTGAACCTGCACGGCGCGGGCCCGCAGAGCCACGCGGCCCTGGACCGCACCGGCCCGCGCGTCCGGATCGGGTTCGCCGCGCCCGGCTGGGACGGCCCGGCGTGGGACGACGACGACCGCGTCCACGAGCGGGAGCGCTGGTGCGCGATGGTGGCCGCGCACGGGGTGCCCGCCGACCCCGCCGACCTGCGCATCGACCCGCCGGACCCGGGTGCGGGGCCCGGCGGGGTGCTCGTGCACCCCGGCGCCCGGTACGGGGCGAAGCGGTGGCCGCCGGCCCGCTTCGCGGAGGTGGCCGCGACCCTCGCCCGGGCCGGCCGCCGGGTGCGGGTCACCGGGTCGGCGCCGGAACGGCCGCTGGCCGCGGACGTCGCCCGGCGCGCCGGGCTGGACGACACGGCCGTCCTCGCCGGGGCGACGTCGCTGCCCGAGCTCTGCGCGCTGGTCGCCGCGGCGGACCTCGTCGTGTGCGGGGACACCGGGATCGCGCACGTGGCCTCCGCGCTGGGGACGCCGTCGGTAGTCCTGTTCGGCCCGGTCCCGCCGTCGCGGTGGGGACCGCCCACGGCCGGCCCGCACCGCGTGCTGACGGCCGCGGGCGACCGGCGCGGCGACCCGTTCGCCGACGATCCCGACCCGGCCCTGCTGGGGGTGCCGGTGGGTGAGGTGCTGGGCGCCGCGGACGCCCTCCTGCACCCGCCGGGCGGTCCCGCCGGGTCCCCGGGGACGCTGCGGACCTGCGGCGCGGGTGCGCCGTGACCGCGCCCGGCTCGCTCACCTTCGGCGGCACCGCCACCTGCCTGCTGCGGCTGGGCGGCTTCACGCTGCTGACCGACCCCAACTTCCTGCACCGCGGGCAGCGGGTCCACCTGGGCTACGGCCTGGTGTCCCGGCGCCGGACCGAACCCGCGCTGCTGCCCGACGACCTCCCGCCCCTGGACGCGGTGCTGCTCTCGCACCTGCACGGGGACCACTTCGACCGGGTGGCGCGGCGCTGGCTGCCGCCGGACCTGCCCGTCGTGACCACCCGCCACGCCGCCCGCGCCCTGCGCCGCCGGGGTTCCCGCGCCGCGACCGGGCTGCCGACCTGGGAGACGTGGGAGGCGACCCGCGGCGGGGAGACCCTCCGCGTCACCGCGGTGCCCGGCCGCCACGGCCCGGCCGTGGTGCACCGCGCGCTGCCGCCGGTCATGGGGAGCGTGCTCGACCTCGAGCGGGACGGCCGGCGGGTGCTGCGCGTCTACGTCACCGGGGACACGCTGTGCCGGCCCTGGCTGCGGGAGGTGCGCGACCGGTTCCCCGGGATCGACGTGATGGTGGCGCACCTGGGCGGCACCCGCGTGCTCGGCGTACTGGTGACGATGGACGGGCGGCAGGGCACCGACCTCGTCGAGCTGATCGGGCCCGGGGTCACCGTGCCGGTGCACACGGACGACTACACGGTCTTCCGCTCGCCGCTGTCGGACTTCGTGGCGGAGATGGCCGCGCGCGGGCTCACCGACCGGCTCCGCGTCGTCGAGCGCGGGGGCACCGTCGCGCTCGGGGACGCTCCCTCCTGAGCCCAAGCCCGCCGCGAGCGGACGAGCGCGACGGCGAACGGCACCGCCAGCGCCCCCATCCCGATGCCGCCCACCAGCGCGGACCCGGGGAGCCCGAAGAACACCGCGTGGGCGAGCACCGAGGAGGCGTAGGCCCACAGGTACAGGGCCGCGGCCGGCCCGGGCACGGCGGGCGGGGCCGGGCCGGTGACCCGGTGCAGCACCGCGACCATCAGCACCGCCACCAGCACCCAGCCCGCGTAGTTGCCCAGCGGGACGCCGGGCACGAGCGGCAGGGCGGGGTACGGGTCGGCCCACGTCCAGTGCCCGGCGGCGACCATCTGCGGGTCGAGGAACAGGTCCCAGGCGGCCAGCGCCGCGCCCCCGAGCAGCGCCACCCCGAGCGGACCGCGGGCCAGGGTCCGGCCCACCACCAGCGCGGGCCAGGCCATCATCATCCAGGCCAGCGGCACGACCACCGGCACGTCGAGCACCTCGGGGCCCAGCGTCCCGGTGTAGGAGTACGCGCCGAACGGCAGCCCGGTGCGCAGCCCGACGGCCTCGGCCAGCAGCCCGCCCAGCCCCGCGGCCCCGACGAGGCCGAGGACACCGCGGCGCCCGTGGACACGGGCGACGTCGGCCAGCGACGCCGCGGCGAACGTGAGGACCGACGCGACCGTGACCGGGGTCCGCCACGCCTCCGGGGCCAGCGGGTAGCCGATCTGCACGAGCACGGCCGCCCCGACGAGCGCCCACGCGACGGTGGTGCCCGGCGGCACGGGGGAGCGGTGCAGCACGACGACCTCCAACGGACCACGGGTCCGATTCGTCCGATCCGGTTCCCCGCGCGGTTACCCGCTGCGGGCCGGTCCAACCGGGCCCCGCCCCGGCGCTCCGCCGTCCTGCCGGGGTCCGGCCGCCCGCTTACGCTCGGCGCCGATGAAGCGCCCGACCCCGGCCGTCCGCCCCCGCCCGGCCCGTGCCCCGTCCCGCCGTGCCCGCTCCCTCGGGGCCGGTGCCGTCCGGTCCGGGGCCGCCCTCGCCGTCCTCGGCGCGGCGCACCAGCTGGTCAACCTGCGCGCGCTGCGCACCCCGCCCGCCGTCCCGCCCGCGGTGGCGGAGCCGGTCTCGCTGCTCGTGCCGGCCCGCGACGAGGCGCACCGGATCGCCCCGACCGTGCGGTCGCTGCTCGCGCAGACCGGCCTGGCCGACGTCGAGGTCCTCGTGCTCGACGACGGCTCGACCGACGGCACGGCGGACCGGGTGCGCGCCGCCGCGGGCGGCGACCCCCGGCTCCGCGTGCTCACCGGCCGCCCGCCCGCCGACGGGGTCCCGGGCAAGCCGCACGCCTGCGCGCAGCTCGCGGCAGCGGCCCGCGGCGACGTGCTGGTGTTAGTCGACGCCGACGTCGTGCTGGCCCCGCACGCCGTCGCCGCGGCGGTGGCGCTGCTGCGCGGGCGGACCGGCCGCGCGCCGCTGGACCTGCTCTGCCCCTGGCCGCGCCAGCTGGCCGCGGGCCCGCTGCCGCGCCTGGTCCAGCCCCTGCAGGTGTGGTCGTGGTCGGTGCTGCTGCCGCTGCGCCGCGCGGAGCGGTCCCCGCGGCCCGCGCTCGCGGCCGCCAACGGGCAGTTCCTGCTCGTCGACCCCGCGGCGCTGCACCGGGCGGGCGGCTTCGCCGCCGTCGCCGGCGCGGTCCTCGACGACATCGCGCTGGCCCGCGCGGTGAAGCGCTCCGGCGGGCGGGTCGGGCTGGCCGACGGGTCCTCGCTCGCGGCCTGCCGGATGTACGACGGCGGGGCCGAGCTCGTGGCCGGGTACGGCAAGTCGCTGTGGTCGGCCTTCGGCGGGCCGGGCGGGTCGGTCGCCGTGGCCGCGCTGCTCGCCCTGGCCTACCTGGTGCCCCCGGCCGCCGCCGTGCGCGGCTCGGCCGCGGGCGCCGTGGGCTACCTGGCCGCCGTGCTGAGCCGCGTGGTCAGCGCCCGCCGCACCGGCACGCCGGCCTGGCCGGACGCGTGGGCGCACCCGCTGTCGGTGGCCGCGCTGCTGGGCCTGCTCGCACGGTCCTGGGCCGGGCACCGCCGCGGCACCCTGACCTGGAAGGGCAGGCGGCTGCCCGGGGGCCGCCCGTGAGTCGGGTGGTGGTCGTCGGGGCGGGCGTCGGCGGGCTCGCCGTGGCCGCGCGGCTCGCCGCGCAGGGCCACGACGTGGACCTGCACGAACGCGCGGCCACGCACGGCGGCAAGCTCGGCACGTTCCGCCGCGACGGGTTCACCTTCGACACCGGGCCGTCGCTGCTCACGATGCCCCGCGTGCTCGAGGAGCTGTTCGCCGACACCGGCGGGCCCGGGCCCGATCTCGTGCCCGTCGACCCGGCCTGCCGCTACCGCTTCGCCGACGGGACCGTGCTCGACGTCCCGCACGACCCGGCCGCCGTGCCCGCGGCACTGGACGCGGCCCTCGGGCACGGCGCGGGCGCCGCCTGGTCGGTGCTCCACGCCCGCTCGGCCCGGCTGTGGGACCTCGTCGGGGACGACGTGCTGCGCCGCCCGCTCGACGGGGCCCGTGACCTGCTGCGCTTCTCCCGGCGGGTGGCCGACCTGCGGCTGGTCGCGCCGTGGACGACCCTGCGCGGGCTGGGCCGCGCCGCGTTCGCCGACCCGCGGCTGCGGACCTGGCTCGACCGCTACGCCACCTACTCCGGCTCCGACCCGCGCCGCACGCCCTCGGTGCTGTCGGTGACCCCCTTCGTCGAGCAGCACTTCGGGGCCTGGTACGTCCGCGGCGGGCTGCGCGGGATCGCCGACGCCCTGCTGCGCCGCGCCGTCGACCTCGGGGTGCGGGTGCACCTGGGGTCCGAGGTCGTCGAGGTGCGGACCGCGGGCGGGCGGGTGTCGGGGGTGCGGCTGGCCGGGCGCGGCGGCTCCCACGACGTCCCCGCCGACGTGGTCGTCTGCGACGCCGACGCCGCGGTCCTCTACGGCCGCCTGCTGCGCGGGCGCGCGGCCCGCCGCGCCCGCCGGGTGCTCGCCCGGCGGCGCCCGTCGCTGTCGGGCTTCGCGCTCCTGCTGGCGCTGGACGGGCGGGAACCCGGCCCGGCGCACCGGGTCTGGTTCCCCGCCGACTACGACGCCGAGTTCGACGCCGTGCTCGGCCGCCGCCCCGCGCCGGTGGCCGACCCGACGGTCTACGTGCACGCCCCCGACGACCCCGCGATGCGCCCCGACGACGCGTCCGAGGGCTGGTTCGTGCCGGTCAACGCCCCGCCGCACGCCCCGGGTCGCGGCGTGGACTGGGCCGACCCCGGCCTGCGCGAGCGCTACGCCGACCACGTGCTCGCGACGCTCGCCGCGCGCGGCACCGACGTCCGGCACCGGGTGCGCTGGCGGGAGATCCGCACCCCCGCCGATCTCGAGCGCGAGACGGCGTCCCCCGGCGGGTCGATCTACGGCACGGCCTCGCACGGCCCGGCCGCCGCCCTGCTCCGCCCCGCCAACCGCTCGGCCGTGCCGGGCCTGCACCTCGTCGGCGGGTCGGCGCACCCCGGTGGCGGGCTGCCGCTGGTGGTGCTGTCGGCGGCGATCGTCGCCGAGCAGGTCGGGTCGGCGACCGGCGGGCCGCGGTGACCGGGTCGCGAGCGCGGGCCGCGGGGAGCCGGTCGCGGCTGCGCGCCATGGCCCGCGACCTGGGCCGCGGGCTGGGGCGCTCGGCGCCGACCGGCGACCTGGCCCTGTGGGCCGCCGGCGCCACGTTCTTCGGGCTCGTGGGCATCGTGCCGACGGTGATGCTCGCGCTCTGGGCGACCGCGCTGCTGACCGGGCCGGACTGGGTCGTCGGCGCCGTCGCCACCGTGCTGTCCGGGATCCCCGGCGGCCACGGCACGCCGGAGGCGGTGCGGACGCTCACCGACGTCGCCGTCGGGCTCGACGCCGGGCGGGCCGCGGTGCTGCTGTTCCCCGCGAGCCTCTACGGCGAGGGGCTGCGCCGGGCGTTCGTGCAGCTCACCGGGCCGGCCGCGGACGCGCTCACCGGGTGGCGCGGCCGGATCGGGCTGCTGCCCGTCGTCGCGGCGGGTCCGCTGCTGGTGCTGGCCCTGTTGGCCGCCGCGCCGACGGTCGCCCCGCTGTACGCGGCAGGCGGCGCGTCGCTCGTGGGGGGTGTCGTCGTCGCCTTCCACGTCGTGTGGGTGGTGGTGTCGGCCGCGCTCGCGATCGTGTTCCGCACGGTCGCCCCGGCCGCGCCGCGGCCCCGGGCGCTGCTGCTCGGCGCGTTCGCCACCGGCGCCGTCCTCGCCGGGTTCCTCCAGGGCTTCCTGCTGTTCCTGGCGATCCCCGTCGAGTGGTCGCTGCCCTTCGGCGGGCTGCCCGTCGTCGGCGCCGTGGCGGCGCTGGCGCTGTGGCTCTACCTGCTGCACGTGCTCGTGCTGCTCGGCTACCGCCTCGCGCTCGCGCTCGACGCGCTCTGATCCCCGCCGGCCCCGTCCCCGCCGTCCCCGTCCCCGGCCATGGTGTCGGCGGCGCGCGCCCGCCGCTCGCCCATCGGCACGGGTGCTCCCCGCGTCGTGTCGCGGCGGGTCTGCCGCTCCGACTCGGCGTTGATCTCCGCACCGAGGAGCACGATGTAGGCGGTCAGGTACAGCCACAGCATGAGCACGACCACGCCCGCGAGCGCCCCGTAGGTCGCGTCGTAGCTGCCGAAGCTGTTCACGTACAGGCTGAACGCGACGCTGCCCGCCACCCACAGCACCGTGGCGACGACGGCGCCCGGGCTCACCCAGCGGAACCGCGGCGCGTCCCGGTCCGGCGCGACGCGGTACACCACGGCGAGCGCCACCACGACGACGCCGACCAGCAGCGCCCAGCGCAGCACCTCGGCGATCACCGTGCCGACCACGCCGAGGGCGAGCGCGTCCAGCAGCACCGGCACGACCGCGACCAGGCCGAGGGCCAGCAGCACGAACACGATGGCGCCCAGCGTCAGGGCCAGCGCGGTCCCGCGCAGCCGCAGGAACCCGCGGGTCTCGTCCTCGTCGTAGGCGAGGTTGATCGCCGAGATGAGGCCCGCCGTGCCGCCCGAGGCGCTCCACAGCGCGGCCAGCACGGACACCACGAGGCCGATGCCGAGCGTGCTGCCGCCGGACGCGGTCAGCGGCTCCAGCGCCCCGGTGACGATCGGCTGGGCCTCCCGCGGCAGCGCCGCGGCGAGCGCCCCGACCTGGCGGGTGATCGTCGCGGGGTCGGCGACGAGGCCGTAGAGCGTGAGCGCCGCGACGAGCGCGGGGAACAGGGCGAGGAAGGAGAAGTAGGCGACCCCGCCCGCGAGGATGGAGACGTTGTCCGCACTGCTCTCGGCGAACGCCCGGCGGAGCACCTGCCACCAGCCGCGGGGCGGGATGTCCGTCGGGGTGTCGGCGCGTTCCCCTGGCCGGGTTCCGGTCGTGGTCATGGTTCTCCCTCGGTGGCTCGTTCCCGGACGGGGTCCCCGGCCGCGCCCGGTTCACACCTGCGGTTCACACCTGCGCGATTCACCCCGGGGGCCCCGGGTACCCGGGCGCCGACCCGACCGCGACCCCAGGAGTTCCCGTGCACCTGCTGCCCCGTGTCCTCGGCGCGATCACCGCCGCCTACAGCGTCGCGATCGTCGTCCGCCCCGAGGTCCTGGCCCGGCCGTGCGGGCTGACCGGCCCGGACGACCGCGCGGCGCCCGACGTGCGGACGCTCATCGGCGGCATCGGGGTGCGCGACATCGCCATCGGCACGGCGATGGTGCTCGCCCCGCGCGGCCCGGCGCTCCGGACGGCGGTCGCTGCGCGCGTGCTGTCCGACGCCGCCGACGCCGCCGTGTTCGGCCTGCGCCTGCCCGCCCGCGACCGGCGCCCCCGGATCGTCGGCTTCGCCCTGACCTGGGCCGCGCTGTGCGCGCTGAGCGGGCGCTGGGCGGGCTGAGGCCGGGCCCGCCGCCCGGGGCGGTTACCGGTCCCGCGGCCGGGTACGTCGCGGCCATGAGCTTTCAGGTGACCGAAGTCCAGAAGGCCCTCGCGGGCGCCGACTACCCGATGGACGGGCCGCAGCTGGCCGACCTCGCGCAGCGCAACGGCGCCGACGCCGAGCTGGTGGAGGCCCTGCGCGGGGTGCGCGAGGTCGAGGGCCCCAACGGGGTGATGAAGGAGCTGAAGGGCGAGCTGGGCGGGCAGGCGTGACCGCGACGGAGGAGCGGACCATCGTCGTCCGCGACCCCCGCACGGGCGAGGTCGTCGGCCGGGTGCCGCACGCCACGCCGGACCGGACGGCGGACGCCGTGGCCGCCGCGCGGGCCGCGGCCCCCGGGTGGGCCCGCACGCCCGCCGCCGAGCGGGGCGCCGCGCTGCACGCGGCCGCCGCGGCCGTGCGGGCCGCGGCCGACGAGCTGGCCGGGCTGAACGAGCGGGAGACCGGCAAGCCGCGCGACGACGCCCGCGGCGGTGTCGACGCCGGCGCCGGCACGCTGGTCCAGTACGCCGAGCTGGGTCCGGTCCACCGCGGCCGCACCCTGCACGGGGCGTGGGCCGCGACCGACCTCATGGTGCCCGGCCCCCGCGGCGTCGTCGCCGTGCTGACCCCATGGAACGACCCCGTCGCCGTCGCCGCCGGGCTGATCGGCGCGGCGCTGGCGACGGGCAACACGGTGGTGCACAAGCCCAGCGAGCGCTGCCCGCAGACCGGGCGCCGGTTCGCCGAGCTGGTGGCCGAGCACCTGCCGCCGGGCGTGCTGGAGATCGTCGACGGCGACGGGTCCGTCGGGGCCGGGCTGGCCGCCGCGGACGTCGACGTGGTCGCGCACGTCGGGTCGACGGCGACCGGCCGTGCGATCGCCGAGGTCTGCGCCCGCACCGGCGCCCACACCGTGCTCGAGAACGGCGGCAACGACCCCCTGCTCGTCGACGACGGCGTGGACCCGGCGTGGGCGGCCGAGCAGGCCGCCCTCGGCGCGTTCGCCAACGCCGGCCAGATCTGTGTCTCCGTGGAGCGGGTGTACGTGCACGCCGCCGTCGCGCCGGCCTTCCTCGACGCGCTCGCCGGGCAGGCGGAGGCGTGGGCGGGCCGGATCGGCCCGCTCGTCGACGAGCGGCACCGCGAGCACGTGCACGGCCACGTGGCCGCCGCGCTGGCGGACGGGGCCACGGCGCTGACCGGGGGGGCCGTCCCGGACGGCCCCGGCGCGTTCTACCCCCCGACGGTCCTCACCGGCTGCACGCCGGGGATGGCCGTGCTGGCGGAGGAGACGTTCGGGCCGGTGGCCCCGGTCCGCGTCGTCCCCGACTTCGCCACGGGGCTGCGCGAGGCCGCCGCGGGTCGCTACGGGCTCGCCGCCACCGTGCTCACCGCCGACATGGCCCGGGCCCAGGCCGCGTGGCGCGAGCTGCCGGTCGGCACGGTCAAGGTCAACGCGGTGTTCGGCGGTGCCCCGGGCGGGGCCGCCCAGCCGCGGGGCGCCAGCGGGCGGGGCTTCGGCTACGGGCCGGAGCTGCTCGACGAGATGACCACGACCAAGGTCGTCCACGTCGCCGTTCCCGGCGGCTGAGGACGCGCCGTTCGTCACGGGGAGTAGTAGTTCATCACGGGGAGTAGTAGGTCTGCCTCCTGACGTTTGCCTGACGTCTGGGCGGACACCACTTCTCCCGTGACTACCGCTCCCGGGTCGACCGCCGCGGTGCTGTTCGACCGCGACGGCACCCTGATCGTCGACGAGCCCTACTGCGCCGATCCCGCGCTGGTGCGGCCGGTGCCCACCGCGGTGGCCGCCCTGGGCCTGCTCCGGGCCGCCGGGCTGCGCACCGGGGTGGTCACCAACCAGTCCGGGATCGGGCGGGGGCTCCTCACCCGCGACCAGGCGGACGCGGTGAACGCCCGGGTCGAGGAACTGCTCGGCCCGTTCGACGTGTGGCGGCTCTGCCCGCACCGTCCCGAGGACGGCTGCGGCTGCCGCAAGCCGGCGCCGGGGATGGTGCTCTCCGCCGCGGCCGCGCTGGGGATCCCCCCGGAGCGGGTCACCGTGATCGGCGACATCGCCGCCGACATCGGCGCCGCCGCGGCGGCGGGGGCCCGCTCCGTGCTGGTGCCGACGCCCGTCACGCAGCTCACCGAGATCGCCGACGCCCCGGTCGTGCGCCGCGACCTGCTCGCCGCCGCCCGGGCCATCCTGGACGGGGTGACCTCGGACGACGCCCTGTCCGGCGGTGACCGGCCCGACGACCCGGCACCCGACGGCCCGGTGGGAGCCGGGGGCGGGGTGGGCGCGTGACCGGCCCCGCGCCGCGACCGCGGGTCCTGGTCGCGCGCCTGGACGGCGCGGGCGACGTCCTGCTCGCCGGCCCGGCCGTGCGGGCCGTCGCCGCGGCCGCCGAGGTCGTGCTGCTCTGCGGCCCGGCGGGCGCCCCGGCCGGGCGGCTGCTGCCCGGCGTGGCCGAGGTCGTCGAGTGGACCGCGCCCTGGGTGGTCACCCCCGCCCCGCCGGTGCGCCCCGACTACATCGCCGACGTCGTCGCCCGGCTGCGCGCCCTGGACCTGTCCGCGGCGGTGCTGCTCACCTCCTTCCACCAGTCGCCGCTGCCCACCGCGCTGCTGCTGCGCCTTGCCGGGGTCGGGCGGATCACCGGGGCGTCGGTGGACCACCCCGGCTCGCTGCTCGACGTGCGGCTGCGGCCGGGGGAGGACCTGCCCGAGGACCTGCCGGAGACCGGGCGGGCGCTGCGGATCGCCGCGGCGGCCGGCTACCGGCTCCCGCCCGGTGACGACGGCGCGCCCGCCGTCCGCGTCCCGCCGGTCGAGCGCGACCCGCGCACCGTCGTGCTGCACCCGGGTGCCGCCGTGACCGCGCGCCGGTGGCCCGCCGGGCACTTCCGGGAGGCCGCCGGGCTGCTCGCCGCGCGGAGGTACCGCGTCGTCGTCACCGGCGGGCCGGACGAGCGCGACCTGACCGCGCACGTCGCCGGCCGCGACGGCGTCGACCTGGGCGGGCGCACCTCGTTCGCCGAGCTGGCCCGGGTGCTCGCCGGGGCGGGGACGCTCGTCGCCGGCAACACCGGCGCCGCGCACCTCGCCGCGGCCGTCGGCACCCCCGTCGTGTCGCTGTTCGCGCCGGTCGTGCCGGCGGTGCGGTGGCGCCCGCAGGGCGTGCGGCACGTGCTGCTGGGGGACCAGCGGGCCGCCTGCCGCGACACCCGCGCCCGCGAGTGCCCGGTCCCCGGGCACCCGTGCCTGGCCGGCGTCCCGGCGCGGGACGTGGTCGCGGCCGTCCACCACCTGACCCCCCTCGACCGATCGGCGGTGCCCGCATGAACATCCTGCTCTGGCACGTCCACGGCTCCTGGACGACCTCGTTCGTCCAGGGTCCCCACCGCTACCTGCTGCCCGTGCTGCCCGAACGCGGCCCGTGGGGCGGCGGGCGGCCGGAGGCCTGGGAGTGGCCGTCCTCCGCGGTCGAGGTGACCCCCGAGCGCCTCGGCGACGAGCCGGTCGACGTGGTCGTGCTGCAGCGGCCCGAGGAGTTCGACCTGGCCGCCCGCTGGCTGCGCCGCGTCCCGGGCCGCGACGTCCCCGTGGTGTTCGTGGAGCACAACGCCCCGCGCGGGCCCGCCGCGTCGAGCCGGCACCCGGCCGCCGACCGCGACGACGTGACGATCGTGCACGTCACGCACTTCAACGACGTGATGTGGGACGCGGGGTCGACCCGCACCACCGTCGTCGAGCACGGGATCGTCGACCCGGGCCACCTGTTCAGCGGTGACCTGGACTCGGCCGCGGTGGTGGTCAACGAGCCGCTGCGCCGCAGCCGCGTCACGGGCACCGACCTGCTCCCCGGGTTCGCCGCCGCCGTGCCGCTGGACGTGTTCGGGATGGGCACCGACGGCCTCGAGACCCACCTCGGCCCGGGCGTGCGCGGGTGCGGCGACCTGCCGCAGGCGCGGATGCACGCCGAGCTCGCCCGCCGCCGGGCCTACCTGCACCCGCTGCGCTGGACCTCGCTCGGCCTCTCGCTGCTCGAGGCGATGCACCTGGGGATGCCCGTCGTCGCGTTCGCCTCGACCGAGGCGCTGGAGGCCGTCCCGCCGCACGCGGGCGTGTGCTCCACCGACCCGGACCGGCTGCGGGCCGCGCTGGCCGAGCTGGTCGCCGACCGGGCGCTGGCCCGGCGGCGAGGGGCGGCCGCCCGCGCGCACGCCCTGCAGCGCTACGGCCTGCAGCGGTTCCTCGACGACTGGGACCGGGTACTCGGAACCGTCACGGCCGATCGGCGCACCGCCGTCGGGGCCCGTCGCACCGACGCGCCCCGCACCCCGGTCCACGCCGCACGGAACGACACCGCGCGGGACCGGAACGCACGGGACCACGCCGCACCGGATCCCGCCGCACCGCACCGCACGCAACCGCACCGGGCCGTCCGGCCCGCCGTCTGAGACCAGGAGGTGACCGTGCCGACGCGCAAGATCGACCTGGTGTCCGAGCACGCCAGCCCGCTCGCCGACCCGGGTGGACCGGACGCCGGCGGGCAGAACGTCCACGTCCGCGCGCTCGCCGAGGCGCTCGCCCGCGCCGGGCACGACGTGACCGTGTGGACCCGCCGGGACGACGCCGGGCTCCCCCCGACCGTGACCACCGACGCCGGGGTGCGGGTGCGGCACCTCGACGCCGGCCCGCCGGTCCCGCTGCCCAAGGACGAGCTGGTGCCGCACGTGCCCGCGATGGCGCACGCGCTCGGTCGGGCGTGGCGGGCGGATCGGCCCGACGTGGTGCACGCGCACTTCTGGATGTCGGGACTGGCCGCGCTGACCGCCGCGCGGGACCTGGACGTGCCGACCGTGCAGACCTTCCACGCCCTGGGCACGGTGAAGCGCCGCCACCAGGGCGACGCCGACAGCAGCCCGCCCGGCCGGATCCGGGCGGAGTGCTGCCTGGCCCGGCAGGTCGACCGGGTGGTCGCGACGTGCAACGACGAGGTCGACGAGCTGGTGCGCATGGGCGCGCCGCGGGCCCGGACCGAGGTCGTGCCGTGCGGCGTGGACACCGCCGAGTTCACCCCCGCGGGCCCGGCCGCGCCGCGCGGTGCGCTCCGCAGGCTCGTCTCGCTCGGGCGCCTGGTGCGCCGCAAGGGCGTCGACGAGGCCGTTCTCGCGCTCACCCGCGTCCCGGACACCGAGCTCGTGGTGGCGGGCGGCACCGGCGACGACGACCCCGACCGGGCGCGGCTCTCCGCGCTGGCCGAGCGGGTGCGGGTGCGGGACCGGGTGCGGTTCGTCGGGCCGGTGTCGCGCGCCGACGCGCCCGCCCTGCTCCGCTCCGCCGACGCCGTCGTGTGCGTGCCCTGGTACGAGCCCTTCGGGATGGTCCCGCTGGAGGCGATGGCGTGCGCCCGCCCGGTCGTGGCGAGCGCGGTCGGCGGGCTCGCCGACACCGTCGTCGACGGGGTCACCGGCGTGCACGTCCCCCCGCGCGACCCGCGGGCCCTCGCCGTCGCCCTGCGCCGGTTGCTCGCCTCGCCGGCGACCGCCGAGGCGTTCGGCACCGCAGGCCGGGAGCGCGCCGAGGTGCGCTACGGCTGGGCCCAGGTCGCCGCCGCGACGGCGGCGGTGTACGAACAGGTGCTGCAGGTCCGGGCGCCGCTCGGGGCCGCGTCGTGAGCGGCCCGCTCGCCGATCCCGCGCCGCTCGACCCCCGGTGCGCGGTCGATCCCCTGGTGCAGCACGTGCAGTGCCTCGCCGACGCCCTGCCCGCGCTGCGCACCGCCGCCCCCACCCTGGAGGGCTGGGGGAGCGTGCTCGCGGCCCGGCTGGCCGAGGGGGGCAGGCTGCTCGCCGCGGGCAACGGCGGCAGCGCGGCGGAGGCCCAGCACCTGACCGCCGAGATCGTCGGCCGCTTCGACCGCGAGCGGGAGCCGTTCTCCGCGATCGCGCTGCACGCCGACACCTCGGCGCTGACCGCGATCGGCAACGACTACGGCTTCGAGCAGGTCTACGCCCGCCAGGTCGACGCGCACGCCCGCGCCGGGGACGTCGTCCTGCTGCTGTCCACGAGCGGCGCCAGCCCCAACCTGGTGGAAGCGGCGGCCGCCGCCCGGCGCCGCGACGCCCACGCCTGGGCGCTGACCGGCCCCGGCCCCAACCCGCTCGCGCAGGCCTGCACCGACGCGGTGTGCCTGCCCGGCGACACCGCCACCGTGCAGGAGGGCCACCTCGTCGCCGTGCACATGCTCTGCCGCGCCGTCGAGGCGGCGCTCGCCCGGCGCGCGCCCGCGCTGCGCCGCGTCGCGTCCTGACCCCCGACCCCCCTGGAGAGATCGTGACCCGCACCCTCGACCGCACCGCCCCGTCCGACAGCACCGCCCCTTCTTCGGCTGCGCGCGACGTCGGCACCGTGCTCGTGACCGGCGCCGCCTCCGGACTCGGCCGGGCCGTCGCCGGCGCCGTGCTCGCCGCGGGCGGCCGGCCGCTGCTGCTCGACCGCGTCGACCCCCGCGACGCCGTCGGCCCCGAGCTGGCCGACGCCCCCACCGCCGTGGTCGACCTCGCCGACGCCCGCGAGGCCGAGACCGCCGTCGCCGAGCTCGCCGCCCGCGCCGGTGGCCTGGACGGCGTGGTCACCGCGGCCGGCACCGACCGGTGCGGCCGCCTGGAGGACGTCCCCGGGCAGGACTGGGACCGCGTCGTGCAGGTCAACCTGCTCGGCACGGCCGCGGTGATCAGGGCCGCCCTGCCCCGCCTGCGCAGCTCGCGCGGCCGGATCGTCACCGTCGCCTCGACGCTGGGCCTGCGCGCCCTGTCCGACGCCAGCGCCTACTGCGCGTCGAAGTTCGGGGTGATCGGCATGAGCCGGGCGCTGGCTGCGGAGCTGGCCGGCGAGGTGGGGCTCACCCTGCTCGTCCCGGGCGGCATGGACACCGCCTTCTTCGACGGCCGCACCGAGCAGTACCGCCCCGGGCCGGACGCGCAGCTCAACGACCCGGCCAACGTCGCCGACGCCGTGCTCTTCGCGCTCACCCGCCCCGAGGGCTGCGAGGTCCGCGAGATGGTGGTGGCCGCCTCGACCGAGCCGTCGTGGCCGTGAGGCACCCGACCCCGCCGTCCGCCTCCCCGTCCCTGCCGCCGTCCCCGGCCGTGCCGCCCGCCCCGGCGGCGCTGGCCGGGCGGATCGCCCGCGCGGCGCCGTCCGTGCTCGTGCTCGGTGACGCCCTGCTCGACCAGTGGCTCTCCGGTCCCGCGCACCGCCTGGGGCGCGACGCCCCGGTGCCGGTCGTGGAGCTGGCCGAGACCCGCTCCGCACCCGGCGGCGCCGCCAACGTCGCCGCCAACCTCGCCGCGCTGGGCGCCCGGGTGGAGCTCGTCGGCGTGCGGGGTGACGACGCCGACGCCGCCGTGCTGGACGGGGCGCTGGCCCGGCGCGGGATCGGCACCGCACACACGGTGACCGAGCCCGGCCGGCACACCGTGGTCAAGCGGCGGCTGACGACGGCCGGGCAGACGGTCGCCCGGTTCGACGCCGGGCCGGCCGGTCCGCCGCGCCCGGAGACGGTCGCGGCGCTGGTGGAGGCGGTCGACGCACTGCTCGACACCGCCCCGGACGCCGTCGTGATCGCCGACTACGGTCTCGGCGCCCTGCCCGACGCGGTGCGGGAGCGCCTGCGCCGGCGCCGCGACGAGATCGCGCTGCTGGTCGTGGACGCCCACGACGTGGCGGCCTGGGCGTCGCTGCGCCCGGACGTCGTCACGCCGAGCCTCGCCGAGGCCGCGACGGCACTGGGGGTGTCCCCACCGGTGACCGACCGCCCGGCCTGGGGCGTGCGGCACCACGGCGCACTGCGCGACCGCGTCGGCGGCGCGGACGTGCTGCTCACCCTCGACGTGGACGGCTCGCTGCTGCTGCCCGGCGGTCCCGGGCCCGTCCTGCGGGCCGCGGCCGCGGCCGCCGTCCCGCAGTCCGAGGCCTGCGGCGCGGGCGACACGTTCGTCGCGGCGGCCGCGCTGGCCCGCTGCATGGACGCCACGGCGGGGGAGGTGCTCGCGGTGGCGCAGGCCGCCGCCGACGTCGTGGTGACCCGCCCGGGGACCGCCGTGTGCGACACCGGGGCGCTGACCGCCCGGCTCGCCCACGCCGACCGCGGCCGGGTCCTGTCGGTGCCCGACCTGCTGGCCGCGCTGGGCGAGCACCGCAGGCTCGGCCACCGGGTGGTGTTCACCAACGGCTGCTTCGACGTGCTGCACCGCGGCCACGTCGCCTCGCTGCGGCAGGCCCGGCAGCTGGGCGACGTGCTCGTGGTCGCCCTCAACAGCGACGCCGGCGTGGCCCGGCTCAAGGGCCCGCGGCGCCCGGTCAACCCGCTCGCCGACCGCGCCGGGGTGGTCGGGGCGCTCGACGGCGTCGACCTGGTGACCTCCTTCGACGAGGACAGCCCGGTCGCGCTGCTGGAGGCGATCCGCCCCGAGGTGTACGCGAAGGGCGGCGACTACACGCCGCAGATGCTGACCGAGACCCCGGTCGTGGAGCGCCTCGGCGGCCGCGTGCGGGTCCTCGACTACCTGTCCGACCACTCGACGGCCGCGATCGTCGAGCGGATCCGGGACGCGGAGGTGAGCTCGTGAACGGGAGCGTGGTCGTCGTCGGCGACGTCCTGCTCGACGTCGACGTCGAGGGCAGCGCGGACCGGCTGTGCCCGGACGCCCCGGTGCCGGTGCTCGACGTCGCGGCCGAGCGGGACCGGCCCGGCGGGGCCGGGCTGGCGGCGGCAGTGCTCGCGGCGTCCGGCGTCGCGGTCACGCTGGTCACGGCGCTGGCCGACGACGCGGACGGCGCCCGGCTGCGCCGCCGGCTCGCGGGCGACGTCCGGCTCGTCACCGGCCCGGCCGAGGGCGGCACCGCGGTGAAGAAGCGGATGCGGGC
>JAPLAT010000710.1 GCA_026393175.1 Pseudonocardiales bacterium | reverse complement strand
CGGGCGGCGGCGTCGCCCAGGGCGCCGTCGGCGGCGGCGGCCGCGGCAGCCACCCCGGCGGCGCGCCCGTCGACGTCGGTGCCGTTCTCCAGCACGTGGTCGGCGGCGGCGATGGCGGTGAGCGCGTCCCCGTGCAGCCAGGCGCGCTCGGCCCCGACGGCGTCGCCCACCGTCGGCAGGGTCGTCGGCAGCGTCGTCGGCAGGGTCGTCGGCACGGTGCTCGGCACGGTGCTCGGCGCGGTCATCGGGTCGTCCTCGGTGCGTCCATGTCTCCCCCTCGGGCTCAAGGTGCATGGTGCTGCGGTCCCCGGCCGGCGTCCGTGTCGTCGTACACACCCGGACCGCCGGATGGGACCGCTGGGGGAGAGCGGCCCCGGCGGCGTGGTGATACCCGCGGCGGGCTCACCGTCTGGCGGGCACCAGCCGGGCGAGCAGGCCCTCGCAGGAGCGGATCACGGTGTGGCAGGCGTCCGTGGCCGAGCGGGGGAGCATCGGGTTCGCGGCGTGCCGCCGCCAGCGCTCCAGGGCGGCGAACGCGGCGTCGCGCACCTCGGCGGGCGGCGCCCCCGGCGGCAGCCCCAGCCGGCCCTCGGGCGTCGCGCCGCCGTCGCCGAGCAGCCGCTCGGCCTCCCCGACGATGCCGCGGGGCAGCCCGACGACCCCGGCGCGCAGCGCCCCGAGCAGCCGCAGCTCGGCGAACTCGTGGGCGCCCGCGAGGATCCGCTCCAGCTCGCGGGCCAGTGCCGCGTCGCGGGCGCCGCCGGGCCGGCGGCCGCCGCCGCGTACCAGGTGCTCGACGGCGAGCAGCGCGGAGCGGGCCTTGAGCAGGTCGCGGCGCCCGGTGAAGCGGGCGTGCAGCACCTCCTCCAGCTCGGTCAGCCCGCTGCGCCCGACGAGCTCGGCGGCGAGCGCGTCCGGGGACCCCGCGCCCTGGCGCACGAGCGTCGTCGCCAGCCGGATGCCGAACATGCCGAACCGGCGCAGCAGCCGGTCGCGCACCTCGGTGGACGGCCCGCCGGTCGCCCCCGCGGCGCGGAAGCGGCCCACCGACAGCAGGGTGTCCTCCAGCTCCTCGCGGGGCAGCGCGGACAGCTCGGTGAGCGCGCTGTGCTCGGCGTGGCGAAGGGTCCGCCCGGTCTGGGCGAGCAGCCCGGCCACGGCCACGACGTTCTGGCAGAGCCCACGGACGGCCGGGTCGGCGGCGTAGCGCTGGGCGATGCCGCGCGCGGCGAACATCGCGTCCACCCGCCCGCCGCCGATCTCGTCGGCCCGGGAGATCACCGCCACGGTGTTGACGGCGGTCGCGCGGGCCACGCCCTGGTCGCGGAAGGACTCCAGGAACTCCGCGTCGGCGGCGTGCAGGTGGCGCATGAGGTAGACGACGGCGTCGGCCTCGGTGGGCGACTCGTCGTCGGGGTCGAGGAAGGCGACCGTGCGCCGCGACACCTCGGTCGACGCCGACGCGATGCCGGGGGTGTCGATCAGGGTGGCGGTGCGCAGGCTCTGCGACGGCCAGTCCACGACGAGCCGGTCGACGTCGGCGGCCGGGGTGCCGGCGAGGTCGACGACCAGCGCCCCGTCCTGGCGGCGCACGGGCAGCGGACGGGGCAGCCCGTCGTGGGGGTGCAGCACGATCCGCGGCACCGAGCCGTCGCGGTACCAGGTCACCACCTTCGTGCACTCGCCCGCGTCGGTGGGCGCGATCTGCTCGCCCACCAGCGCGTTGAGCAGCGTGGACTTGCCCGCCTTCACCTTCCCCGCGATCGCGACGCGCAGCGGCTCGTCGAGCCGGTCGAGCTGCGCGCGCACCGCCCGCACGGCCTCGGGGTCGTCGCGGCGCACCTCGGCGGCCAGCAGCAGCACCCGCCGGGTCGCGGCCAGCAGCGAGCCGGTCACGACGCACCGGCCTTCGCGGGCAGCAGCGCGCGGACCTGGCGGCGGACGGCCTCGAGCGCGGCCAGCTCGGCCGTGATCTCCGCGGCCCGGGCCTCGCGCTCGGCGCGGGAGGCCTTGACCGCGCGCTCGGCGGCCTGCTGCGACTCGGCGAGCGAGCGCTTGAGCTGGTCGGCCTGCTCGGTGAAGTGGTCGCGCAGGTCGCGCTGCACCAGGCGCAGCCGGGCCCGGGAGTCCGACGCGACCTGGAACGTCACGTCGTCGACGTAGCGCCGGGCCGCGGTCTTCGCCTCGTTCTGCCGCTTGGTGACGATCCGCTTGCGCTCGTCGCCGATCGTCTTGCCGCCCATCACGAGCCCCGCGGCCACGCCGAGGGGGTTGATCAGCGTGGCGAAGCCCAGGAACGTGCCGAGCATGCCGAACATCAGCATGCCCATGTAGCCGCCCTTCATGCCGGTGAGCACCTTGTTGCCCACCCCCCACGAGTCGGTGCCGGGCGGGGCCATCTGCCGCACCGAGCGCAGCGCGTCCGAGGGGTCGTCGCGCAGCGCAGGCAGCATCTGGTCGCGCTCGCCCGCGAAGTGCTCGGCCACCTGCATGCCGAGGTGGCGGGCCCGCTGGGTCGCCCACACGAAGTTGGCGGCCGCGGCGTTGGCCACCTCCTGCTGCACCCAGGCGACGAACTGGTCCCACACCTTCGTCGGGTCGCCCACCGCCGCGAGCTCGTCCTCGGCCAGGCGGCTGATCTCGCGCATCCGGTCGCGCAGGTCGAAGTCGATGTCGGCGTTGAGGTCGGCGATGCCGTCGTTGAGCGTCTGCTGCCAGCGCGCCGAGCGCTCCTTCAGCGCGGACGCCCGCTCCTGCGCGGCGGCCAGCGCGGCCATCACCTCGCCCGCCGACGACGGGTCCTGCTGGGCCACGAGCTCCGCCCGCAGCCCGCCCGACACCTGGTCGGTCACGGCGAGCAGGTCGTGCACCACGCCCTTGCGCACGACGAGGTCGGCCTGGCCGAGCACGCGCTTGCGCAGGTGCCCGACGAGCGCCGGGAACCCCGACTCGGCGTTGAGCTCCGCGTCGCCGCGCAGGACGGCCTGCCAGCGCACCGTCGAGGACACGGGGAACACCTCGACGACCGTCCCGGCGCGCTCCAGGTGCCCGCGGTTGAGCTCGGCGATGCGCTCCCACTCGGGGTAGAGGTCGTTCTTCGCGAGCACGCACGCCACCGTCGGACAGACGGCGGCGGCGTGCGCCAGGAACTCCAGCTCCGGCGCGGTGTACTCCTGCGAGGCGTCGGAGACGAACAGCACCGCGTCGGCCGAGGGCAGGGCGGCCGTGGTCGCGGCGCCGTGCACCGACGTCAGCCCGCCCACCCCCGGGGTGTCGACGATCTCCAGCCCGCCGGCGAGCACGGGGCGCGGGACCCCGACCTCCACGTGGCTCCAGCCCTCCCGGTTGCCCGGGTTGCCCTGCTCGCAGACGTGGTCGGCCAGCTCGGCGGCCGGCACCTGGACCCGCTCCACGGCGGTGCCGGCGCCGCGGACCAGCGTCACCGACACGGACTCCGCGTGGTGGACGACCGTGGGCACGGCGGTGGCGACGTCGTCGAACACCGGGCACACGGGGGCCCCGACGAGCGCGTTGACCAGCATGGACTTGCCCTGCTTGAACTCGCCGACGACGAGCACCCGCACCCGACCGCGCCGCACCCGCTCGCGGGTGTGGCCCAGCCGGGCGGCGAGGTCGGGGCGGTCGTAGCGCGCCAGCGCGGCGGCGGCGACGTCGATCACCTCGACGGGGTCGACGACCTTCACGGGGTTCTGCGCGGCCACGACGTCCCCCCGCTACAGGACCGCGGCGTCGAGGTCCGCGCCGGCGTCGGCGTCGGGCTCGGGTTCCGGCTCGGTCTCGGGCTCCGGTTCCGCCTCGGGCTCGAACTCCGCCTCGGGCTCGGCCTCGACGGGCTCCACCTCGGTGGCGAACACCGGCTCGGCCTGCGGGCCGGTGAGGTCCTCGGTCGAGATGCCCTCGTTCGGTGCGGGCGTGCCGTCCGGGACGTCGTCAGCGTCCTCGACCACGACGACGCTGTCGTCGTCGGAGATCGTGGCGTTGTCGTTGATGATCGTGTCGTTGTCCTGGATCGCCGTGACGTCGTTCTCCACCGAGCTGTTGAACGAGTCCTCCGCGTTGATCAGGGTGATGTCGTCGTCGGAGTTGAACGAGTCGTTGATGATCGTGTCCCGGTCGTCGATCTGCACGATCGTGGTCTCCGGGGCGGCCTGGTAGGTCCGGGTGACGTGGGTGATCTGGGTGACGGCGTCACCGCCACCCCCGCCACCCCCGCCGCCGCCCCCGCCCCCGCCCGAGGACGACGGGGCGCCGGGGTCCGGGCGGGCCGCGCCGCTGTCGGCCATGACGAGCTGCGCGTCGCGCACGTCCTGGCCGGTGATCCCGTCGAGCCCCGCGTCGTGCAGGGCGCCGTGCGGGTCCCGGTCGAACTCGGCGAGCTTGCTCTCGTCGCGGAGCAGTTCCAGCAGGAAGTCGATGACGTCGGACAGGGCGAGCACGGGGGATCACCTCCGGGTGACGGGCCGGCCCCGCCCCGGCCCGCGTCGCAGCGGGGTGACACCGCTGCGATCGGATCGGAGCGGGGTCACCCCGCTGCGACCGGGACCCGGGGCGGGGCCGGCCGCAGGGGATCGGTCAGTTGACGAAGTTGGTCAGGTCGAGGTCGGCGTCCGCGTCGGCGTCCTGGTCGACGTCCAGGTCCTGGTCGGAGTCCTGGTCGAGGACGGAGTCGGCGTCGAAGTCCTGGTCGGCGATCGCGTCGACGTCCACGTCGGAGTCGGCGTCGCCGCCGTCCCCGCCGGACGCGTCCGCGGCACCGCCCGTGCCGCCCGCCCCGCCGACGCCGATGCCGCTGGCGTCGCCAGTGTCCCCGAAGTTGATGTTCACTCCGGAGCCGCCGCCCTGGGCGATGCCGCCCGAGGTGCCGCCGACGCCCAGTCCGGCGCCGCCGTCGGCGCTGCCGCCCACGGCCAGGCCGCCGTCGCCGCCGTCGCCGGCCTCGGTGTTCGTCGCCGTCGTCGTGTCCTGGTCCAGGTCCCCGACCTGGGTCGTGGTCTGCTCGCCGACCTGCGCGGTCTGTGCCTCCTGGTCGGCGTCCTGGAGCAGGTTCTGGTCCAGGTCCAGGTCCTCGTTGAGGTTGGCGATGAAGGACTCCACGTTGAACGAGCCGGTCATGGTGCTCTCCTGATCTCGGGTCGGGCGCCGGGTTGCGCCCACCGGCGCTGCGTCCGGCTGCCGAGAACTCTGCGGCGGCGCCGTCCCCGGCGGATCCGGTCGCACCCCTGCACCGCGTCCCGGGCGCCCCGGGATCGGCGGTCGGCCGTGCGGGCCGGGTAGGGGATTCCCCCGGTCGTCGCGCCGCAGGTGCATCTGCGGACCCGATCCTGACGTCTGGGGACATGTGGGAGCAGGTGGAGGAGGCGCGATGTCGTACCAGGTCGGGATCGACATGGGCGGGACGGTCACGGCCGCCGCCGTGTGCCGGGCGGGCGGCGGCCCGGCGGAGCACGTCCCGCTGGGCGAGCACGCCCGCACCGTCCCGACCGTGGTCCACGCGGGACCCGACGGCGCGTTCGTCATCGGCGACGCCGCGGAGCGCCGCGCCGCGCAGGACCCGCACCACGCGGTCCGCGGCCTGCCCGCGCGCGTCGGCGACCCCACACCGGTGCTGCTGGGCCGCGAGCCCGTGCCCGGCGAGGTGCTGGCCGCCCGCGTCGTCGCCGCGCTGGTGCGGCAGGTCGCCCGCCGGGAGGACGGGCCGCCCGAGCACGTCGCCGTCACCCACCCCGCGGGCTGGGGCGCGCACCGGACGGGGGCGCTGCGCGCCGCGCTGGCCGGGCACGGGGTCGGGCCGCTGACGCTGGTGCCCGGCCCGCTCGCCGCCGTCGCCGCCACACCCGGCCTGCCGCCCGCGGCGCCCGTCGCCGTGCTCGACCTGGGCGGGTCCACCTGCGACACCGCCGTCGTCCAGGGCGACCGCCTCCTCGCGGCCGGCGACGTCCTCGCCGTAGGCGGTGCCGACCTCGACGAGGCGGTGTTCGCCCACGTCCGCGCGGTGCTCGGGGCGGCGTGGGACGGGCTCGACCCGACCGACCCCGCCGTCCTCGCCGCCGTCGCTCGGCTGCGCCGCGACGGCACGACCGCCCGCGAGGTGCTCTCCGACGACACGGTCGCGCAGGTGCCGGTGATGCTGCCCGGCGTCCACACCACGGTGCGGCTGGGCCGCGCGGAGTTCGAGGACGCGGTCCGCCCCGTCCTCGCCGACGCCGTGGAGGCGCTGCGCCGCACCGTCGCCGCCTCGGGGGTGGAGCCGGCCGCCCTGCTGCTGGTCGGCGGCGCCTCCCGCACCCCGCTCGTCGTGGAGCTCGTCTCCACCGGGCTCGGCCTGCCGGTCACCCCGGTCGCCGACCCCGGCGGGGCCGTCGTCGCCGGGGCGGCGCTGCTGGCCCGCGCCGCGGCGGGCCGGGCGGGGTACCGGGCGGTCGGCGCAACGGGCGTCCCCGGCGCCCTCGCGGCCGGTGCCGCGGGCACC
>JAPLAT010000600.1 GCA_026393175.1 Pseudonocardiales bacterium | reverse complement strand
GGACGGTGCGGCGGGTGAGGGGCGTGGTCATGGTGGTCTCCCGGTCAGAACGTCAGGCCGGAGGTGGTGAAGAACCACACCGACGAGGTGAGCCAGAGCGCGACGAGGGCCGTGAAGACCGCCCCGCCGAACGCCGGCAGGACCCAGCCGGGTGTCTCCTCCCGGCGCAGGAGCAGCATCTTCGCGACGAACGCCCCGTAGAGGAAGCAGCCGAACAGCGAGTGCACGAGCACCCGCGGCTCGCCGGACTGGAAGCCCAGCGCGTAGAGGCAGTGCACGGCGACGGGCACGGTGACCAACACGGCGACCCGGCCCGACCAGCGGTGCAGCCCGCCGATCCAGGACGGCGCGGTGATCCGCGGGATCCGCCCGTACATGACGAGCGACGACCCGAACTGCACGAGCGCGAGCAGGAACGCCAGCGTCGCCAACCACGCCTTTGCGGCCGTGCCGCTGGAGAAGCCGCCCACGTTGACGGCGAAGAACGCCGGCTCGTGCACGCGGCCGTACACGCCGATGCCGACGGAGACGAGCGCGCCGACGGCCGACGCGAGCACCAGGCCGGTGCGCAGGCGGGCCGGTCGGGCACCCGCAGGGGCCGGTCCGTCGGCGGACGGGTCGGCGGCGACCGCTCCACCGGTGAACGGTCCGACGGACGGGGACGCCGCCGAGGGAGCCAGGCGCGCGGCCGACGGGTACCCGGCGGACGAGCGCGCAGCCGGGGGAGGCCCGGAGGGAGGCGGTCCGGCCGAAGGACGCCCGGCCGACGAAGGTGCGGCTGACGAACCCCCGACCGACGGGTGCCCGCTCCAGGGGTGCCCGCTCGCCGGCTGACCGGGGGCGGCCTGACCGGGATCCGGGTGACCGGTGGGGGGACGGCCGGCGGTGGCCCGTCCCGCGGCCGGATCACCGGGCGACGGCCGGCCCGGCCGGTCGCCCTCGGCCGGCGACCCGCCCGCGTCCGCCCCGCCGCGGTGGCGCCCGATCCTGCGTGACCTCCCGGCGGGGTGCCCGGGGCCGGCCGGGAGCGGGGGCAGCGAGAAGGGGACGGTCACGGCGCCCTCGGGCTCCGCACCGGCCCGTGGCCCCGCCCCGACCGGCCGGGAGGTGTGCCGGACGTCCCCGCCGACCGCCGACGGCCGCGGGGCATCCCCGCTGACCTCGACCGGCAGCGGGTCGCCCCGGCCGACGTCGGACGGCCGCTCGGCGACGTGCGACGACGGCGTGGCGACCTGCGACGACTGCGCGGCGACGGCGTCGACGTCCGACGGCGGCGCGGCGTCCCCGCCGACCGCAGGCCCCGCCCCGAGCGGCGCGCCGTCGAGGACGGCGGCGTCGTCGGGCAGGCCTGCCCCCACGGGCAGGGAGAGGTCGGGGCCCGACGGGCGGCCCGGGCCGGTCACGACGGCACCCCCACCGAGGAGCCGTCGACCGCCGTGACGGTGACGGGGACGCCGTCGAGCACGGTGGCGCCGGGGGCCGCGGGGTCGAACGGCGGGGCGTCGACGACGGCGCCGTCCGCGCGGGCGCCGCCGGTGACGGTGCCGTCGAGGGCGATCCAGCCGATCCGGACCGCGACGCCGTCGACGTTCGCCCGGCCGTCGTAGAGACCCTCGGGCGCCTCGACGGCCTGCGCGGAGTACGGCCACGTCACGCCGCCGACGGTCACGCTGCCGAACGCGGCGGCGGGGTCGACGGAGCCGGACAGGGTCGCGTCGGGGCCGGTCAGCACGAGCTGGTCGCCGCTCAACGTGCCCTCCAGCCAGGCCTCGACCTGCTCGCCGTCGCAGACGTAGGCGACGGCGCGGCCCTCCCGGACGGCGACGGCGACCGTGACCTCGTCGCCCGAGGACCGGCCGGCCCAGACGGTCTCCGCGACGGCGGGCGGGTCCGGCCCCGCCGCCGCGGGCTCGGCGGGGGCCGCGGCGGCGGCGGGATCGGCCGCGGCGTCGGCGGCGGCGGGCGAGGCGGCCGGCACGGCCTGGCTCGCGGGGTCGGTGGCGCTGCTGACGGCGAACAGCGCGCCGCCGAGGACGGCGACCGCTCCCAGCGTCAGCAGGGGCGCGTGCTTCTTCATGGCGCCACCGTCCTCCGGAGCCGGCGGTCCGAGGAGGTCGCGCGGCGCGTGCCAACCGGTACTTCGACACAGAGGCCTTCGCTACAGAGGCGGGGCGCCCCACAGCGCGCAGAGCCGGTAGGCGACCACGGGTTCGCGGCGGCCCTTCACCGTCAGGCTGCCCAGCGCCTGCAGGACGGCGTCGTCGGGCAGCAGCGCGACCGTCGCCGCCCCGAGCACCACCTGCCCGGGCTCGGCGGCCGTCTCCAGCCGGGCGGCGACGTTCACCGCGTCGCCCATCGCGTTGAAGTTGCGCAGCGCGGTGCTGCCGATGTTGCCGACGAGCGCCGGGCCGGTGTTGATCCCGACGCGGAACGTCGGGGCGCCGTCCTCGGCGATCGCGGAGACCCCGGCCTGCATGGCGAGCGCGGCGCGGGCGGCGCGCACGGCGTGGTCGGACTGCCGGACGGGGGCGCCGAACAGTGCCATCAGGGCGTCGCCCACGAACTGGACGACGGTCCCGCCCTCGGCGAGCACGGCCGCCGTGGCCACCTCGAAGTAGCGGTTGAGCAGGGCGACGATCTGCTCGGGCGTGGCGGCCTCGGAGAACGTGGTGAACCCGCGCAGGTCGGCGAACACCGCCGTGACCTCGACGACCGCGCCGCCCAGTGCGGCCTGGGCGGGGTCGGCGAGCAGCGCGGTGGCCACGTCGGGCGACATGTACTGGCGGAACAGCCCGTCGATCTGGTGGTAGAGCCGCGCGTTCTCCAGCCCCATCGACAGCTGCCCGGCGAGCGAGGCGAACAGCGCGCGGTCGCGCTCGGAGCCGGGCGGCCGGACGAGCAGCACCCCGGCCGGCACGTCCTTGACCGTGAGCGGGTGGGCGAGCAGGCCGTCGCGCTCGACCGGCTCAAGCCCGGGGACGGGGACGTCCGGCGCGGCCCAGGAGGGGTCGGTGCACAGCTCGACCGGGTAGACGAGCGCACCGTCACGGAGCAGGCCGATCCGCAGGTCGTGGCCGCCCAGGCCGGCCGCCATCCGCGCGACGGCCCCGCGCAGCAGGTCGTCCTCCGCCACCCGCACCCGCGACGCGCGACCGATCGCGACGAGCACCCCGAGCCGCCCGATCTGCTCGCGCTCCCCGCGCAGCGCCGCGGCCGCCCGGCCGAGCACCGCCGTCTGCCCCTCGGTGAGGCCGAACCGGTCGGCCAGGCCCGCGGTCATCAGCGCCATCTCGTCGGCGGAGATCTCCCCCGCCTCCTGCCGCCGCACGGCCGAGACCAGCGCCTCCAGCGCGGCGCCGTACTCCGCGCGCACCGCCTGCACCGTCTCCTCGGTCCGCACGCCGTCGAACAGCCCGGCCGTCGCCCCCTCGGCCTGGTAGCCCACATAGGCGCTGTAGCCGATGTAGCCGAAGGCCAGCGTCATGAGCACGTGCCACAGCCACCAGCTCAGGTGCCAGCTCGGGCCGAGCGCGACGGCGATCATCGCCTCGGCCAGCAGCACGTTCGCGGTGAGGATCGACAGCAGCATCACCGAGCGGCGCCGCCGGTAGAGCGCGAGGAAGCGGACGGCCACGACGACGTAGAGCACCACCGCCACCACCGCGACGACGACCAGCGGGCCCGACAACCGCTCGGCGAGGTCCGGGTCGGCCAGCGGCGGCAGCCCGGCCAGCGACACCACCCCCCACGCGGCGACGAGGGCGAGCAGCCCGCGGCGCAGCCACGGGCCGGCGCGCAGCACGGCCGCGGCCCGGGCCGGGGGCAGGTCGAGGGCCGCGGCCGCGGTGAACAGCGCCCCCAGCGCGAGCCCGACGGGGGTGGCGAGGGCGAACCCGCCGTTGCGGCCGTCCAGCAGGACGCCCGGGGTGGCCAGGGCGTGCAGGCCGAGGAACAGTGCGGCGGCCAGGAACCCGATCCCGACGAGCAACAGGCGCGCGTCGTCGTGGCGCCGCGCGGCCCGCTCGACGAGGACGGCGAGCGCGGTGGTGACCGCCGCCGCGAGCGCGACCAGCCAGAAGTGCGTGGGATGGTGCTCGAGCCGCAGGTCGGCACCGGGGACGGCGAGCAGCAGCCACAGCCCGGCCAGCGGCAGGGCCAGGTGGAAGGTCCACACGACGAGCCGCGCGGGGACGCCCCGGGGCCGGGTCGTCGTACTCATCCGCGGGCCCGCCTGCGCAGGCCGTCGAGGTCCAGGACGGTCATGGTGCGGCGCCCGGTGGTGAGCAGGCCGCGGTCGCGCAGCACCCGCAGCGCCTTCGCGACGGCCTCCCGCGACGCCCCCACCCACCCGGCGAGCTCGTCCTGGGAGAGCGCGACGGCGATCCGGACGCCCGCGCCGTCGGGCTCGCCGAACCGCTCCGCCAGCTCGACGAGCCGGCCCGCGACCCTGGCCGGGATGTCGAACGCCCCGAACTCGACGCGCTTGCGGTCGGCGTCGCGCAGCCGGGAGGTGACGAGCCGGAGCAGGACCATCGCCGCGTCGGCGTGCGCGCGGAGGAACTCGACGAACACCGGCACCGTGACGACGAGGGCCTCCACCGGTTCGAGCGCGGCGACGGACGCGCCGCGCGGGGCGCCGTCCACGGCGGACAGCTCGCCGAGCAGCGCCCCCGGGCCGCGGACGGCGAGCAGCACCTCCTCGCCCTGCTCGGTCAGCGAGAACACCTTCACCCGCCCGGACACGACGATGACGACGGTGCTCGACCGCTCACCCTCGAGGAAGAGCGACGCCCCGGCCGGCCAGCGCCGCCTGCGGCCGCGGTCGGCGAGCTCCGCCCGGGCGTCCGGGGCGAGCCGGGCCAGGAACTCCTCGGACTCCTCCGTCATGGGTGCGCCTCCGGTCCGGTCCGGCCCGGAGTCTAGGGCCCGCCCCACCCCGTGTGGGTGAACAACGGTGATCAGGCCGGCCCCACGGGCGGGACGGCCGGGTCGACGGGCGCCGCGGCCGGGTCCGGGACCGGCTCCGGGGCCCCCTCCCCGCCCGGTGCCGGCTCCGGGGCCGGCTCGGGGGCGGGCTCCGGGGCCGGTTCGGGCGCGGGCTCCGGCGGGGGCGGCTCGGCGGTGGGTTCGCCCGTCGGTGGCTCGGTGGTGGGCTCGGCCGTCGGCGGCGCGGTGGTCGGCTCCGTCGTGACCGGCGGCGGCGGAGCGACCGCGCGCGGCGGGGCGGGGCGGGGCCGGGTGGGCTCCGGTTCCGGGTCGGGCTCCGGCG